>JAEWHZ010000003.1 GCA_023387585.1 Pseudomonadota bacterium | reverse complement strand
GGGTGCACTGGATGCAGCGGGTCATCACCGTCTTGACCAGCGGACCCATATATTTGTCCTCGACGGCGCGCTTGTTCTCGTAAAAGCGCGAGCCGGAGACGCCATAGGCCATGGCCTGGTCCTGCAGGTCGCATTCGCCGCCCTGGTCGCAGATCGGGCAGTCGAGCGGATGGTTGATCAGCAGGAACTCCATCACGCCTTCGCGGGCCTTCTTGACCATGGGCGTGTTGGTGAACATTTCTGGCGGCTCGCCGTTGGGGCCGGGCCGCAGATCCTTGACCGACATGGCGCAGCTCGCCTGCGGCTTGGGCGGGCCGCCCTTCACCTCGACGAGGCACATGCGGCAATTGCCGGCCACCGACAGGCGCTCATGGTAGCAGAAGCGCGGAATCTCGGCGCCCGCCGCCTCGGCGGCCTGCAGCAGCGTGTAGTAGTCGGGAACCTCGACGAGAACACCGTCGACCTTGATGTTTGCCATTCTATCTCTCCGTCCCGACCAGATCGAGCCGGCGTTCGATCCGGTCGACACGATCCTCGAGGCGATCCATGCGCCGATCGAGACTGCTCATGCGTTCCTCGAGCGAAGTCATGCGGACCTTGAGCTCGTGGACGTCGAAAGCCATCCGATCGATCTTCTCGTCGATCCGACGCAGCATGACCAAAACGATGTTGTCCGGTTCGTCCGCCATGGCACCCCTACTCCGCCGCGATCGAGGGCACGGCGCCGTCGGGCGTCGACGACCAGGTATAGGCCTCGATGCGCTGTTCGATCACGTCGCGGAAATTGCGGATCAGGCCCTGCACCGGCCACGCAGCCGCGTCGCCCAGCGCGCAGATGGTGTGCCCCTCGATCTGCTTGGTCACCTCGAACAGCATGTCGATCTCGCGCTTCTGGGCACGGCCCTCGACCATGCGGGCGAGCACGCGCATCATCCAGCCGGTGCCCTCGCGGCACGGCGTGCACTGGCCGCAGCTCTCATGCTTGAAGAAGGCCGAGATGCGCCAGATGGCCTTCACGATGTCGGTGGACTTGTCCATGACGATCATGCCGCCGGTGCCGAAGGAGGATTTCTTGTCGCGCAGCCCGTCGAAATCCATGACGGCGTCCATCATGTCCTCGCCGCGCACCACCGGGCAGGATGCGCCCCCGGGGATCACCGCGAGCAGATTGTCCCAGCCGCCGCGAATGCCGCCGCAGTGCTTTTCGATGATGTCCTTGAAGCTCTCGCCGAGCGCCTCCTCGAAGGTGCACGGGTTGTTGACGTGGCCCGAGACCATGAACAGCTTGGGGCCGGTGTTGTTCGGGCGGCCGATCGAGGCGAACCAGGCACCGGAGCGGCGCAGGATTTCCGGCACCACGGCGATGGATTCGACGTTGTTGACCGTGGTCGGGTTGCCATAGACGCCCATGGCGGCCGGGAATGGCGGCTTCAGGCGCGGCTGGCCCTTCTTGCCTTCCAGGCTCTCCATCAGCGCGGTTTCCTCGCCGCAGATATAGGCGCCGGCGCCATGGTGGACGACGATGTCGAAATCCCAGCCATGGACGTTGTTCTTGCCGATCAGCCTGGCGTCATAGGCCTGCTGCACGGCCTCCTCGAAGCGCTGGCGCTCGCGGATGAACTCGCCGCGGATATAGACATAGGCGATATGCGCGCCCATGGCGCGGCCCGCCAGCAGGCATCCTTCAACGAGGTGGTGCGGGTCGTGGCGCAGGATCTCGCGGTCCTTGCAGGTGCCGGGCTCGGATTCGTCCGCATTGACCAGCAGCTGGCTGGGGCGACCGTCCCCGGCACCCTCCTTGGGCATGAAGGTCCATTTCAGCGCGGTCGGGAAGCCGGCGCCGCCACGGCCGCGCAGGCCCGAGGCCTTGACCTCGGAGACGATCCAGTCGCGGCCGTTGTCGATGAACTCTTTCGTGCCGACCCAGGCGCCGCGCTGGCGCGCGCCTTCGAGGCCCCAGTCGCCCTGGCCGTAGAGATTGGTGAAGATGCGGTCCTTGTCGGCGAGCATGGCTACCTCGGATCCTTTCCGAAGACACGGCGATATTCCTCGGCGCCGCCGGTCGCGAGCGCCTGTGCCTGGCGCACCCAGTCGTCGCGGACGATGCGGCCGCGGAAGCCCATGGCGGCATCGAGCCGCTCGATGTCTTCGGCGCTGAAGGCGGCGATCTGGTCGAAGCGCGTCACGCCGAGCGCGTTGAGGCGCCCTTCGAGCACCGGGCCGACGCCCGAGATCATCTTGAGATCGTCCGGCGCGCCGGACGGAGCGGAAAACAGCGGCGCGGTCGAGCCGCGCTCGGCCACGGGATTGACCTCGGCCGGATCGGCCTCGGGCGCGGGACCGGTGTCCGGCGCCTCCTCGGTTCCGGCCGCCTGCGAGCCTTCCGCGGCGCCGCCGCGGCTGCGCCTGCCGGCTTTCTTGCCGGCATCGAGCTTGCCACCCTCGGCTTCGGCGCCGACAGCGTCTTCGCGCATGGCCTTCGCCGGCTCGCCGGTGGCGCCGGCTTCGCGCGCGGCCTGCTTGCGCTCGCTCTCGGCCTTGGCCTCGGAAACCTTGGCGTCCTTCGACGGGCCCTTTATGGCCGGCGCCGATTCCTCGGTGACGTCCTTGGGCTTGGCGGCCGTGGTCGGAGCCTGCGGCGCTGCGGGGGTGGCCGGTGCGGCGGGCGGGTCTTCGGGCGCGGGCGGCGGCACGAATTTCTCGCGCGTCGCGGTCGGCTCCTCGAGCAGCGTCACGCGCCCCGCCTGGGGCGCCGCGTTGTGGCGCTCGACCTGCGGGCCGGGCTTGATCTCGTGCCCCCTGCCCGCGGCGAAGGCGTCGATGATCTCCTCGAGCCGGTCCGGGGTCAGGTCCTCATAGGTGTCCTGGAAGATGGCGACCATCGGCCCGTTCACGCAGGCGCCGGCGCATTCCACCTCTTCCCAGCTCAGCGTGCCATCCTCATTGGTGTGGTGCGCTTGCGGGTGGATCTTGCGCTGGCACACGGCGCGCAGCTCCTCGGCGCCGCGCAGCATGCATGGCGTCGTGCCGCACACTTGGATATGGGCGCGGGTGCCGACCGGCTGCAGTTGGAACTGGGTGTAGAAGGTCGCGACTTCCAGCACGCGGATATAGGGCATGGCCAGCATCCCGGCGACCTGCTCGATCGCCGCCCGGCTGACCCAGCCCTCCTGCTCCTGCGCGCGCATGAGCAGCGGAATCACGGCCGATTGCTGGCGTCCGGGCGGATAGAGCGCGATGCGCTTCTCGGCCCAGGCCAGATTGTCGTTGTTGAAGGCGAAGTCGGCGGGCTGAACCGCTTCCTCCGCGAGACGCCGCGCCACCATTAGCGGTCAACCTCTCCGAAAACGATGTCGAGCGATCCCAGGATCGCCGCCACATCCGCCAGCATATGCCCGCGGCACAATTGATCCATGGCCGAAAGATGCGCGAAGCCCGGCGCGCGGATCTTGCACCGGTACGGCTTGTTGGTGCCGTCGGCCACCAGATAGACGCCGAACTCGCCCTTGGGCGCCTCGACCGCCGCATAAACCTCGCCGGCCGGCACCTTGTAGCCCTCGGTATAGAGCTTGAAGTGATGGATCAGCGCTTCCATCGAACGCTTCATCTCGCCGCGGCTCGGAGGCACCACCTTGCCGTCGAGCGAGGATACGGGACCCTTGCCGTCCGGCGCGTTCAGCTTGGCAATACACTGCTGCATGATGCGGTTCGACTGGCGCATCTCTTCCATGCGCACCAGATAGCGGTCGTAGCAGTCGCCATGCGTGCCGACCGGCACGTCGAACTCCATCTCGTCATAGCATTCATAGGGCTGCGCCTTGCGCAGATCCCAGGCGGCGCCCGAAGCGCGCACCAGCACGCCGGAAAAGCCCATGCCCCAGGCCTCTTCGAGCGGAACCACGCCGATATCGACATTGCGCTGCTTGAAGATGCGGTTCTCGGTCAGCAGCAGGTCGATATCGTCCAGCGCCTTGGGGAATTCCTCGCAGAACACCGCGATGTCGTCGATCAG
>JAEWHZ010000383.1 GCA_023387585.1 Pseudomonadota bacterium | reverse complement strand
CGGCTCGGCGGGCGCTTCGACGGCGGCCTGGCGGGCGGGCTCGCCGACGCGATCGTTGAGGATGCGCGCCAGCTCGTCGAAATTGTAGCGCGACACGCGATCGACCTGCGCAGCATCGAGCGCCGTGACTTCGGGGGGCGCGGCCGCAATCTCTGCCGGCGGCTCCCAGGTCGCGGTTACGGATACAGGCTGCGGCTCGATGCGCGCCGGCTCGCTCGCCGCAGCCTGCGTCCCCACCGACGCGAAGGCGGCGTCGTCTTCGGGATCAGGGCGCAGATAGCGCCCGATGACGCGATTGAGCGCCGGCCGCGCCTCCGTTTCCGAAGGCTCGGTCTCGGAAGGCGCCGGGGCGTCGGTGACGATAGTCTCGACCGGTTCGGCCTCCGCCGGCGCGTCTTCATCCTCGATCGGCGCGAACAGCCGCTCGTCGGCGATCATGCGATCCATCAGATGAGACAGCCGCGACATGGCCGGATCGGACGAATCCTCCCCGTCCCCGGCGATCGCGTCATTCTCGCTCGCGGCCTCGGTTTCGGGTGCTTGCGCCGTCTCGGGCTCGATCGCGGCGGGCGAGGCCGCATCGGTATCCTCGCTTGCGCCTGCCACAGCCTGGTCGGCCGGTCCCTCGACGACTTCCGGGACCGCCTCGTCCGGCCCGGCTTCCCGATGCGCGAAATCGGGCAGTTCCAGGTCGGGCAGCTCCGGCAGCGTCGGCGGCAGCGGGGCGAGCCCGCTTTCCAGCAGCTCCGGCTCGATGGCGTCGACCCCGACCACCAGCAGCACGGCGTCTTCATTGTGCCAGACTAGCGGCGTGCAGGCGCAGGTGGCCGATGCCGGGCGTTCGCCGGCGAGAAATTGCAGCCGCGACAGACTTGTGCGCCCGAGGCCGCCGAGGCGCAACACGCGGGCGACCTGGCCCTTGAGCGGGGTAGCGACGGGCGCGAGGCGCGGCCCGCTCTTCTTGATCCGCGCTGCGAAATAGCCCGAGGCGAAATTGCGCCAGATCAGCGAGCCGTCGGATGCGAACAGCCAGGCCGGTCGGGGCGATACGGCCTCGATCCGCAGACGGTCCAGACTGATCTGGGGGGCAGAACTCATCATCGTGCCAACTG
The DNA here is from genome assembly GCA_023387585.1 of Pseudomonadota bacterium. Classification (GTDB taxonomy): domain Bacteria; phylum Pseudomonadota; class Alphaproteobacteria; order Rhizobiales; family Devosiaceae; genus Devosia. The sequence goes on along the minus strand of JAEWHZ010000383.1, from coordinate 7,380 downwards.
CGACGTCCCGGAACGGGACGTAATTCGCCTTTTGTTTACCACTCTTCAATATCGGTGCGCCGATGTCGAATCCAGCCACCGCACCTTCGTAACCGGTGGCATGGTTAAGGCCGCCGACGACATGGATTGGCCCTTGCCATCCCGACGCGCCCGAAATATGGTCCGCGCGCTTGCGATGCCCCCGGCACGTCATTGTGCTGTAAAGCGGGCCCGGCTCCTTGCCGCCTTAGCTCAGTTGGTTAGAGCGCTAGATTGTGGATCTAGAGGTCCCCCGTTCAATCCGGGGAGGCGGTACCATCCCTTCGTGCAGGATATGTTAAGCGCCCGTTAACCAAATGGGGCGAGCCTGTCCTTGTTCTGAGCATGTGTTTGGGGGCTCAGAAAGCGAGTACCGATGTACCGGTTCGAGCCGGATGCCGACGCCGCGAAGGCGTTGGTCGGCCTCCAGCTAGCCGAGGTGGAGCGTAATCTGATCCTCGCCACCCTGCGCCAGACGGAAGGAAACCGCACCCACGCTGCGACCGTCCTGGGCATTTCGATCAGGACCATGCGAAACAAGCTTCGCGAATATGCCCAGGAGGGCATCGAGATTCCTGACCACGAACAAAACTGACAGAAAAGAGCCCGCTTCGGCGGGCTTTTTGTTGCGCAGCCGACCAGGAGGCGGGGCGATCCCGCCCCTCAGAGCGCGAGGCGCAACTGGGCGAGCTGGCCGGCGATGGCCTCGAAGACGTCGACGAGCTCGGAAGGCTGGCGCGGGAAATAGGCGTAGTCGGCAGCCGTTGCGCAGTCCTGCAGCAATTGGCGCGCTTCCGCCTCGGTGATCTGCGTAACCTCGTCGATCGCGAGCCCGATAGTATAGACGGTGATGCCGGCGGCCTTGGCGTTCTGGCAGGTTTCGAGCAGCAGCGTGTTCATGCGCCGCGCCATGGAATTGTTGGTGCTGCTCATAGTCCCTTCGCGCTGGTTGTAGGGATAGCCGTAAGCCTGCAGGAACTGCGCGTTGTTCTGGTTGGAGCGTGTATAGAAGGTGTTCTCGCCGTCGGTCATGACGATCATCACCTTCGAAGTCGCCTCGTCATAGGGACCGCCCTGGGCGAAGGGCTCGCCGGGCGAGATCACGTGAAAGCCCCACATCGTGCCCTGATGGATGTTGGTGCCGCCCTCGGCGCGCATGGCGTTGATGCTCGACAATACCGAGGCGCGGTTCTCCGTCAGCGGCAGGATGGTCGCGGTGGGGCAGCCGGCATTAGGGGTGCGCAGATAGTTGGACAGGTTCGTGACCGTCGCATTGGTGTATTTGCACAGCCGCTCTTGCATAATGCGTTCGGAATACCTGGGCACATAGCCGTTCGAGCAGGTGCCGGCGCGCTCGAAGGTCCGGTTGTTGCCGCTGCCGCCGGTCTGCTCCCACTGGCCGTAGGAGGGGTTGCGGCACGAGCATTCCGGCGAATGGGGGCCGACCCAGACCTGCTGGTTGCCGACGCGGACGAAGGCGTTCTGCGTACCGGACGGCGTCGAACGGACTATGGTCGCGGCAGTGCAACTGGAGTTGTTCCTGCTCGCATTGCATCGCGTGCGACGCTCGACGAACGAGCATGTCCCGGCCGGGCGGTCGCAGGAGGGCGGGGTGTCCGGAAGGTAACTGACCTGGTAGCCTCCCGAGTCCGGCTCGTCGGGATTGAAGGCCGGCGTGAACAGGGTTTCTGGCTGTGCCGGGTCGGGCGGGGTGTCGCGGGTCGAATGGGGGTATTCGCGCGCCTCGAAGCAGCCCTGCCATGTGGCGCCGTTCATCTGGTTCATCAGCGCGATCCGGTCGATCGGGCCGTTGAACGGCGTTGCCGGATCATGGTCGTCATCGAAATTGTCGCGCGTCTTCGGCGCCGCGCCGGTGCGGTCGACCCAGCTCTCATTGGCGAGCGATGCGCCGACATTGACCAGCGTGGTGAACGGCACGATGCCGATCATCACGTCTTCGAGCGGCGTTTCGGCGCCGGTGGGGTTGCAATTGCCCATCATCAGTATGTTGGTGGCGCAGGCTGCCGCGGTCTTGAGGTGGGTCATGCGGTTGCCCGTGGTCATCGAGCCCGAATTGTCGAGCACCATCACCACTTCGAGCGCCAGCTTGCGGCGCGTCGCCTCGGAGACGATCCGGGCGTCGAGCTGGTTGACCCCGACCAGCGCCACGAAGATGGTCGGCGCTGTGACATGCGCTTCGAGCCGCAGCGAGCCGTCGTCGACATCGATGTCGATGCCGTCCACGGTGGCGATGATGTCCTGGCGCCCGCTGGCGCCGAGCCGCTCGCGCACCAGCGCCTGGGCGCGCTGGCGGATGTCCTGGGGGTCGTGGTCCTCGAAGATCTCGGGCTGCAACGCCAGCGCGGCGGCGTCGAGGGCGACCTGGGTGGTGGTGCGGCTCTGCTGCAGCGACACGAAATCGACCACGGCGCCGGCCATGGCGACCAGCACGATGGCGAGGACGCCGAAGATGACGGCGAACACGCCGCGCTCGTCGCGCCCGAAACGCGTGATGAGATGAAGTGTCCTGCGCATCGCCGCCACCAGAAGAACTGCGCGCAGTGTGGTGGAAAATCCTTATTAAACAACCACTGCACGGGTCATCGATTGTATGCGTCGACACGGGACGATCACATCTTCGTAGAAGGGCACGCGCCCGCGCCGGGGCGCTATGGTTGACGCGGCGCCGATGCCGGCGGCACCGTGGCGCGGAACACGATTCGCGTGAGGGAGCCAATGCAGAACGAGGAACCGCAGCGCTGCTTCTGGGCCGGCAGCGACCCGCTCTATCGGCATTATCACGACGCCGAATGGGGACGGCCGGTGAAGGACGACACGCGGCTGTTCGAAAAGCTGTGCCTCGAAGGGTTTCAGTCCGGCCTGTCCTGGATCACCATATTGCGCAAGCGCGAGCGGTTTCGCGAAGTGTTCGAGGGGTTCGACATTCCGCGCGTCGCGCGGATGGGCGAGGCGGATATCGACCGCTTGCTCGGCGATGCCGGCATCATCCGCCATCGCGGCAAGATCGCCTCGACCATAAGCAACGCCCGCCATGCGCTGGCGATCCAGGACGAATTCGGCTCGCTGGCGCGCTTCGTCTGGCGTTTCGAGCCGGCTCCCGAGCCGCTGCGCGGGCGGGACGGGATTCCGGCGCAGACCGAGGGCTCGCGCGAATTGAGCAAGGCGTTGCGCAAGCACGGGTTCGGCTTTGTCGGGCCGACCACCTGCTATGCCTTCATGCAGGCCATGGGGCTGGTGAACGACCATCACGCGGGCTGCGCCTTCCATGCCGAGGTGGAAAAAGAGCGCGACAGCTTTCTTCGACCGCGCTGAACGCGTGCCGGCGCGCAGTTGTCACCCCCCGGCCGATCCGCTAGGAACGGCCGCGTTTCCCGGACCTTTCCGAGCCCTTTCCGCATGACCGAGCCCAAAAAGCTGATCGCACCGCGCCTGCCGCGCGGCTTCGAGGACCGCACCGCCGGCGACATCGCCGCCGTCGAGGCGATGATCCATGCGGTCAAGCAGGTCTATCATCGCTACGGCTTCGATCCGGTGGAAACGCCGCTGTTCGAATATACCGAGGCGCTGGGCAAGTTCCTGCCGGACACCGACCGGCCCAATGCGGGCGTGTTCTCGCTGCTCGACGACGACGAGCAGTGGTTGAGCCTGCGCTACGACCTCACGGCGCCGCTGGCGCGGCATTTCGCCGAGAATTTCGAGACGCTGCCGAAACCCTATCGCTCCTATCGGGCCGGCTATGTGTTCCGCAACGAGAAGCCCGGCCCCGGGCGCTTCCGCCAGTTCATGCAGCTCGACGCCGACACGGTCGGCGCCCCCGGCCCCCAGGCCGATGCCGAGATGTGCATGATGATGGCCGATGTGATGGATGCGCTCGGGCTGCAAGGCCAGTACGTCGTGCGCGTCAACAACCGCAAGGTGCTGGACGGCGTGCTTGAATCCGCCGGCGTCACCACTGAGACGCAGAAGCTGACGGTGCTGCGCGCCATCGACAAGCTCGACAAGTTCGGAATCGAGGGCGTGACGCTGCTGCTTGGCGAAGGCCGCAAGGACGAGAGCGGCGATTTCACCAAGGGGGCAGGATTGTCGCCGGATCAGGCGCGGGTGGTGCTCGATCTCGTCGAAGGCCGCGTGCCGCCCGACAATGAAGGCGTCGCCGAGCTCGATGCCATGCAGGCGCTGTTCGATGCGGCGGGCTATGGCGCCGACCGCATCAGGATCGACCCGTCCGTCGTCCGCGGCCTCGAATATTACACCGGCCCCGTCTTCGAGATCGAGCTGACCTTCAAGGTGCAGAACGAGAAGGGGCAGGACGTCGTCTTCGGCTCGGTCGGCGGGGGCGGGCGCTATGATGGTCTCGTTTCACGCTTTCGCAAGGAGCCGGTGCCGGCGACCGGCTTTTCCATCGGCGTGTCGCGTCTGGCGCATGCGCTCAAGCTGACCGGCAAGCTGGCGGCCGCCGAGCCGCTCGGACCGGTGGTGGTGCTGGTGATGGACCGCGAGCGCAGTGCCGATTATCAGGCCATGGTCGCCGAGCTGCGCCGGGCGGGCATCCGCGCGGAAATGTTTTTGGGCGCCACCAAGAATTTCGGCAAGCAGCTCGCTTATGCCGACAAGCGCAATGCGCCTGCGGTGATCATCGAGGGCTCGGACGAGAAGGCGCGCGGCGTGGTGCAGGTCAAGGATCTGGTGGCCGGCAAGATCGCCTCGCAGTCGATCGCCGACAACGAGCAGTGGAAGGCCGAGCGGCCGGGGCAGTTCGAGGTCGGGCGCGGCGAGATGGTCGCGGCGATCCAAAAGCTGCTCGAAGCGCGATGAACGCCAGTCTGCGCGCCAGCCTCGAAACCCTGCTCGCGGCCCAGTCGGCCGAGCGGGCCGATCCGCCCTTGCTGCTGCCGGCCGATCCGTATTTCGATCTCGCGGGCGAAGAATTCGGCGCACGGCTGCTGCTGACCACGGCGCGGGACGGGCGCGAATACTGTTTGAGGCCCGATTTCACTCTGCCGATCGCCACCGACTATCTGGCCGAAGGCGAGCGGGTTCCGGCGGCCTATACCTATCTGGGGCGCATATTTCGCCAGCGCGAGACCGGGCCGGCCGAGTTCGACCAGGCCGGGCTCGAATTGATCGCCCAGCCGGACGGCGAGGCGGCGCTGGACCTTGTGCTGGATTTCGCGCTCGATGTCGCGACCCTGTTCGGGCTGTCGCGCCCGAAACTGCGCGTCGGCGGCGTGGGACTGTTCGAGGCTTTGCTCGAAAAGCTCGACATGCCGGCAGCGTGGCGCCCGCGCATCCGCCACCGTTTCGGCCATGAAGAGGCGCTGTCGCGCCTGTTCACGCGGCTCGAGGCGCCGGCCGGGAACGGCACGGCGCTGCCGCAACGCGCCGAACTGGTCGAGGAGATCACGGCGCAAATGGTCGGCGCCGGCCTGAGCCTGACCGAGGGCCGGCGGCCCGGGGATATCGCCGAACGCTATCTCGAGCAGCGCGCCCTCGATGCCGCCCGCGTGCCGGCCGAAACTCTGGCGCTGATGCGCGAATATCTCGCCATCAGCGCGCCGGCGGGCGCGGCGCTGGATACGGTGGCAGAACTGGCCGAGCGGCACGAACTCGATCTGTCGGCGCCGCTCGCGGTCGTCGCGCGTCATCTCGCAAGGCTGTCCGATGCGGCCGAGATCGTGTTCGACGCCGGCTTCTCGCCGCGGCTCGACTATTATACCGGTCTGGTGTTCGAGATGCCGGGACCGGATGGCCAGCCGCTGGTCTCGGGTGGGCAATATGACCGGCTGATGGAACGGCTCGGCGCCACGGCGCCGATCGCGGCGGCGGGCTGCGCGGCCTGGGTCGACAGGCTGGAGGCGGCGCGATGAGCGATACCATCACCCTCGCCGTGCCCTCCAAGGGACGGCTGGAAGAGCTGACGCGCAGTTTCTTCGAGGATTGCAGCATGCCGATCGGCCGGCCGGGCGGGGCGCGCGCCTATACCGGCACGCTCGAAGGCGAGCCCGGGGTGGCGGTGCGCTTCCTGCCGGCCGGCGAGATCGCGCGCGAGCTGGTGCGCGGCGGCATCGATATCGGCGTCACCGGGCGCGACCTGATCCACGAGACGTCCGAATCGGGGCCCGCCTCGGTGCGTTTCGCGCGTGCGCTCGATTTCGGCATGGCCGATGTGGTGGTCGCGGTGCCCGATGCATGGATCGACGTCACGCATATGCACGATCTTGCCGATGTCGCCTCGGATTTCCGCACCCGCAGCCAGCGCTTCATGCGGGTCGCGACCAAATATATCACCATCACCCGCCAGAATTTCGCCCGCCACGGCATCGCCGAATATCGCATCGTCGAAAGCCTCGGCGCCACCGAGGCGGCGCCGGCCTCGGGGGTCGCCGACATCATCGTCGACATCACGACGACGGGCTCGACGCTGGCGGCCAACCAGTTGCGCGTGCTCGAGGACGGGGTGCTGCTCAAAAGCCAGGCCAATCTGATCGTTTCGCGCAAGGTCGACTGGTCGGGGTCGCGCGAAATGACGCTCCGGCGGCTGCTCGAGAGGCTGGGCGCGGACACGGCGGTTGCCTGAAGCGTCCGGTTGACGCCAAATCCGCCGATGTTCTGATTCGGAGAGCCGCGTGGCCGAGCCCCTCGAACTCACCATATTGATGCCCTGCCTCAACGAGGCGGAGACGCTGGCCGCCTGCATCGCCGAGGCCTGGGGCTGGCTCGAAACGGCGGGCGTGTCCGGCGAGGTGCTGATCGCCGACAACGGCTCGACCGACGGCTCGCGCGATATCGCCCGTGAAGCCGGGGCGCGGGTGGTCGAGGTGCCGGTGCGCGGCTATGGCGCGGCGCTGGCGGTCGGGATCGCGGCGGCGCGCGGGCGCTACGTCATCATGGGCGATGCCGATATGAGCTATGATTTCGGCGCGCTCGATCCCTTTCTCGAACGGCTTCGCGCCGGCGACCAGCTGGTGATGGGCAACCGCTTCGCCGGCGGCATCGCGCCGGGCGCCATGCCCTGGCATCACCGCTATATCGGCAATCCGGTGCTGTCCTATGTCGGGCGGCTGTTCTTCAAGACGCCGATCCGCGATTTCCATTGCGGGCTGCGCGGCTTCGACCGCGAGGCCATCGCGGGGCTGAGCCTGCGCACCACCGGCATGGAGTTCGCCTCCGAGATGGTGGTCAAGGCCAGCCTCGCCAATCTGAAGATCTCCGAAGTGCCGACGCGCCTGCGGCCGGACGGGCGCAGCCGCGCCCCGCATCTGCGCTCCTTCCGCGACGGATGGCGGCACCTGCGTTTCCTTCTGCTGTTCTCGCCGCGCTGGCTGTTCCTCTATCCCGGGC
>JAEWHZ010000381.1 GCA_023387585.1 Pseudomonadota bacterium | reverse complement strand
TGAGGTTGAGATAGAGCGTGGGCTGGTTGGCGCCCGATGCGCTGATCTCGAACAGGCGGTAGTTGCCGCGCTCCATATTGGCGCTGAGCACGGCGAGGTTGTTGGGATCGCCCAGATGGCGTTCCTGAAAGTCGATCTCCCCGTTGAGCGCCTTGAGCAGCAGAACCTCGGTGTCCTCGACCTGGTCCCAGGTAATGGTGTCGATATAGGGGAGCTGGTTGCCCTCCGCATCGACCCCGAAATAATAGGGATTGCGCTCGGCGACGACGCGCGCGGTGCCCGAATAGGGCGCGGTCAGGCGCCACGGATGCAGCGTCGGCAACTCGGTGTTCTGCCAATAACCCACGGTCCAGGTCGGCGCCATCTTGGCGTTGAACAGCGACACCCAGTCGTTGGCGCCGGGCGTCGCGGCGATCAGCGCATCGATGCCGTCTGCATTGTGGTCGATATGGAACTGCTCGAGATAGTGACGCGGATAGATGGTCGGCGGAGCACCGAACCCGTCCGCGATCCGGTCGATGAAGGTGGCGTAGGGTGTGGCAAAGTGGAACGCGACGGTGTGATCGTCGATCCGCTCGAGCGTCATCACCTCGCCGCCCGCCGTCCAGAGCGGGTCGATGGCGGGGGTCAGCGCGGGATTGAGCAGCACGTCCTCATACCAGAACATCACGTCGTCGGCGGTGAACGGGGCGCCGTCCGACCATTTGTGCCCTTCGCGCAGCTTGAAGGTGAAGGTGCGCGCGTCCTCGCTGACCTCGAAGGCTTCCGCGACCAGCGGCTCGACGGCGGTCCAGTCGCGGTTCCAGCGCACCAGATTGTGGTAGCCGATGCTGCGCAGGATGTTGTGCTGATCGCCGCCGCCCAAAATGGCGCGCCGCCAGGTGCCGCCATACTGGCCGATGCTCTCGACGACCTCCATGACATAGGGGTTGAGCGGCAGGCGCTCTTCCAGAGCCGGCAATTCGCCGGCCTCGACCAGCGCCTGCAAGGCGGGCGCCTGGTTCTGTGCGAGCGCCGGCAGGCTGACGAAGGGTAGCGCAGCCAAGGCCAGTACGGCGACGGCCAAAGACAATTTCATTTGTGGTTTCCTCCCGTGAACGACCGGGGACGGGATGGGTCACGGCTCGATCGTGAGCGTCGAGCTTGATGCCGCTTCTCGATCCGGCAATGCAGTCCTTCCATCTGCCGCGGATGGGGATGAAACCGTCCTCTGCGCAGGTGCATCTGCACGCCTGCGGAGCTCCTCGGTCTTTGGCTTCATCCCACAGCCACCAACCGTGCAAACGTCATCATAGCTTGCTGGGAGGTGTCAAGCCCATTTTGAGCGGCGCATGTGTTGCGGCTCAAAGTCGGCCATGACGGTCGGTATGAAACTTCGCCAAGTCTGAAAAATAGTTGTGTTTTTACAATATTATGCGAGGGTCGAGAGGGGTGTCGGCCGGTATTTTGGGCGGCGGGTCTCGTGTGTTGGCAGCGGTGGCGGAGTGCGTGCAAACGTTGCTATATCACCGCTTGGTGCAAACGTTTGCCCAAACTGCTTGTGCCGATGACGGGGGTTTGACATCATATGTCAGGAAGACGCATGGAGAGATCGGGTTGAACGAGCCGGATACATCCCGGGAGCAGGTCAGGAAGGGACGCGCCACGATACGCGACGTGGCCGCGTTGGCCGGCGTGTCCACCGGAACCGTGTCGCGGGTCGTCGCCGCCAATCCGCGTATCTCGCCCGCCACGCGCGCGCGCGTGCTCGAGGCGATGGACCATCTCGCCTATCAGCCGAATGCCGCGGCACGCGCCATGCGCACCAATGTGACGCATACGGTCGGGCTGATGATCCCCAACATCGTCTGTCCGATCTTCATCCGCACCATGGCGGGGGTCGAGGAGGAGCTTGGCCGCCACGGCTACATGCTGTTCGCGTTTTCCTCGGATTCGCGGCCCGAGCGGGAGCTGGCCTTTCTGCGCGCCGCCGGGGAGCGGCAGATGGACGGGTTGATCATGTCGGTGTGCGATGAGAACGACGAGCGCACCATCGCCCAGATCGGGCGCATGGACATGCCCGTGGTCGTGGTCGACCGCGACGTGGCCGTGGCGACGGACAGGGTCGAGGTGGAGCACACCGCCGCCATGGGCGCAGTGATGGAGCATCTGCTGAGCATGGGACACCGGCGCATCGGGCTCATCGCCGCGCAGACCAACCGGCCGGGCAAGCAGAGGCTGGCGACCTATCGGCGGGCATTGGCCGAGGCGGGCATATCCGTCGATGAATGGCTGGTGCGCAGCAGCGCCGATTGCGGCCGCGGGGCGGAATACGGGGCTGCCGAGGCGCATGACCTGCTCACCGGCCCCAACCCGCCGACCGCGCTGATCGCGGCGGGGGCGGATTTCTTTCAGGGCGCGTTGCGGGCCATCCGCACGCTGGGCCTGTCGATCCCGCAGGACCTGTCCTTCGTCGGCGCGGACGATCCCGCACTCGCCGAGATTGCCGGCCCGCCGATGACGGTGATCGATCGCGACATGCGCGAGGCCGGGCGGCAGGCGGCTCGGCTTTTGATCGAGCGTCTGGCGAATCCCGGCATGCCGCCGCGCCGGCTGATGCTGGCCAGCGCCGTCACGCTGCGCCGTTCGGTCAGTCCGCTGGGCGACGGCCGGGCCCGCCGCCTTCCTGTCGCTGACGAGGCGCTGGCGGAGCTGGTGACCCCGGGCGGGAAAAGCCGGACGGTCGATATCGGGCACCACGATCTCGTGGCTTATCCCGCCGCAAACTCCTGATAGCGCGCCGGTCCCTGGTGCTCACCGAGAGATATCCTCGCGTTAGCCCGGGCCGGCCGCGCGGTTTTCAAGCCTGGCTGCGCCGGATATTGCGTTTTCGCAGACCGGACGGGTTCGACGGCCTGGAAACCTTGCGAACGGCTTCGGCGCCGGCTTGGGCGGCCAGCGCGATATCCTCGAACAGCAGCACGATCTCCTCGAAGACGCTTTCGTCCGGCTCGCTGAGACCGATCTCGTCGATCTCTTCGAGCAGTGCGATCAGCGCGATGATGATGTCGCGCTGATGCCGGGCGTCGCCCAGGGCCTGCCGCTTGTTTCGTTTTTCTTCCAGGCTGACGAAGGCCTCGAGCGCCATGTCAAGTCTCTCCCGGCATTCGCAGTCGAGGCCGGAGAGGACGGCTCGGATGCGCTGGCGAATATCCGATTGAGGGCGCGAGGCATCAGGCCGCATCGATCCACTCCACACCGGCGGCGCCATGGATGAACCCATTCGAGAAGGGAAGCTGCGGATAGATCGCCCGCAGCCGCTCCAACCCCTCGGCGGGAGCCAGCTCGCCGTCGAGCACCGAGCGATACACCCGGGCCACGGCCGCCATGTCGCAGTGCTGGGGCGAGAGCCGGAACCGGCGGACCCCGTGGCGCTCCAGGGTGGAAAGTTCCTCCATCAGCACGTTGCAGCTATGCGAGACGGTCTGCACGCCGTTCAATGCGAGAAAAGGCTGGTGGTCGAGCGTTTCAACGGTCAGGCCGTCGGGGTCTTCCGCGCAGACGAAATTGCAATTGTCCTTGGTATGGCCCTTGGCCCGCGCATGCGCGCAGCGGGCCGATATCGCCAGCGGCACCCGGCCGAAGGCGAACACCTCCAAGGCGGTCTCTTCGGCCGTCCGCGCGATCGCGGCGATGGAGCGCATGGGCAGCTCGGGCGGCAGGCAGATCGCGATCGCGCCGCGGCGGGCATAGAAGCGGGCGGTAGCCGCGTTATAGGTGTTGAGCAGCGGGCCGACGGTGTGGGGACGATTTTCGAGCAGGCGCAGGGCGGACAGATCGCCCGCCTCGAACACGCGCCCTTCGTCCTTCAGCAGCCGGGTCTGCGCGCGACGCTCGCGATCGAGCGTGACCAGGGCCAGCGTCGCCAGGTGCACCTGCTTGCCGGCCGCCTCGAGCCGGGCGACGACGGCATCGAAATGCGGGGCGAAGAAATGCAGGCGCTTCGAGCACACCACTTCCCCGACGCTGACGATGTCGACCGGCGCCTCGTCGGCGATCCGGAAGTAGAAGTCGCGCCAGGCATCGCCGTCCCACAGATAGGGGATCGGGCCGAGCACGAGCTGTGATCTCGCCTGGGTCATCGCACTATCGCCACCGTTTCTCATAGGCGCCCTGCGTGGTCTTCTGGCCCTCGCTCAGCCCTCTGAGGCTCTCGACCACGGCGGCGCCTCCCTCGGCATCGGCGTCCAGCGCTTTGCGGATCGCCGAGACGACGCTGGCGACATAGGCCTTGCCGCGCTGGCGGCCCTCGATCTTGAGCGCCTTGACCCCGGCGGCGCGGAGCGCGTCGATCTCGGCGATGATCTCGAGGCTCACCGGATCCTCGAAGGCATAGCCCTTGGCGTCGGCGATATGGAAGCGCCCCTTGCACAGGGTCGGGTAGCCCGCGGCTTCCCCGGGGCCGAAGCGGTTGATGGTGTAGCCGCCGAGCTCGGACACCATCGTGTCCCCCTCCTCGCGGTAGCGCACATGGCTGGCGGGCGAGCAGACCCCGTCCATGTTGGGCGATTTTCCGGTCGCGTAGGAGGACAGCGAGCAGCGGCCCTCGGCCATCACGCACAACCCGCCGAACACGAAGACCTCGGTTTCGCAGCGGATCTGCGCCGCGAGCGCGGTGACCTCGGCCGTGGTCAGCACGCGCGGCAGCACCACCCGCTTGGCGTTGAAGCACGAGGTCAGGAAATCGACGGCCTCGGGGTTGGAAGCCGCGGCCTGCACCGAGACGTGCAGGCGCTGCTGCGGATGTTTCTCGGCCGCATAGGCCATCAGGCCCGTATCGGCGAGGATGATCGCATCGGCCCCGAGGGAGACCGCGTCGTCGACCGCTGCATGCCACAGCGCCTCGTCATTCGCCCGCATGAAGGTGTTGATGGCGATAAAGGTGCGTTTTCCGCGTGCATGCCCCAGCGCGATGGCGTCGGCCATTTCACGGCGCGAGAAGTTGAGGCCGGGGAAGTTGCGCGCATTGGTCTCGTCGGCGAAGCCGCAATAGATGGCATCCGCTCCCGCATCGAGCGCCTCGCGATAGGCTGACGGTGTGCCCGCCGGGCAGATCAGCTCCATCACCCTGCCTCCGGTCCCAGAACCCGCCGGCGGATGGCGCCGCATCCGATCCTGACCATGGGCCCGAAGGGGCCGGCATGGGCCGCAAGATCGGTGGGCAGATCGAGATCGCTGTCGTCCATTGCGTTGCGCAGGGCGAGGATCGCCTCGGTGTCGCCCTCTATGCTCAAGGCGCGCGAGAAGAACACCGCATCGCCGTCGAGCCTGCCTTCGAGCAGCGCCAGCAGCATGAAGATCGGGCCGGAAATCCGCACATCGGCCTGTCGCACGGGGCCTCGCCGCCTTACCGAGAGCCTCCGTTCGGCGGGGACGATCTCGAATCTGAACGGCAGATCGGACGGTATGAACACGAATCGCTTGCCGCCATGAGGCCCGAGGCGATCGAGCAGGGCCGGATGCCGCTCCAGAACCGCCTGCAGCGCCCATCTCGCCGGCAGTTCGATTGCCTGCGGCGGCACCGGAGCGAGCAGGCGCGATAACGCGGGATGAAGACGCATGGCAGGCTCCTGCCTTGATCAGCCACTCCAGGCTAGGCCCGTTCGGTACAGGGCAGTTTGTTCTGACGCAAAGACGTCGCAATTATTCGCGTTCAGGAGAGCCGGGACATGCCCGGTCATCTTCCCTTTCGCCGTTCCGCTCCGCCCTGCGCGAATCTGGGGGATTTTTTGGCCCTGCTCGAAGACAGGGGCGCCTTGCGGCGGATCGCGCGGCCCGTCTCGGTCGTCCACGAGGTCACGGAAATCCACAAGCGCGTGCTGGCGGATCACGGGCCGGCGCTGCTGTTCGAGGCCCCCGTGGATGCTGGGGGACACCGCTACGACACGCCGCTTCTGGTCAATCTTTTCGGAACGGCCGAACGCATCGCCTGGGGCATGGGGATCGAGCCGGGTGCATTCGCAGCGCTGGGGGAGTTCCTTGCCGATCTGCGCCAGCCCACTGCGCCGCGCTCGCTCGACGAGGCCCTCCAGCGCATGTCCATGGTCGTGGCGGCCTTGTCCATGCGTGCGAACACGGTGCGTCACGCGCCCGTGCACCAGCGCGTATCGACCGGCGAGGACATCGACCTCGCCCGCCTGCCGATCCAGTGGTGCTGGCCGGGCGAGCCCGCCCCGCTGATCACCTGGCCGCTGGTGATCACGCGTGCCCCCGACGATCCGGCCGACATCAATGTCGGCGTCTACCGCATGCAGGTTCTCGGTCCGCGCCGGCTGATCGTGCGCTGGCTCGACAATCGCGGCGGTGCGCGGCATTTCCGGCAGTGGCGGCAGCGAGGCGAGGACATGCCGATCGCCATCGCCATCGGCGCGGACCCCGCCACCATCCTTTCGGCCGTCATGCCGCTGCCGGACGGACTGAGCGAGCTGGCCTTCTCGGGCATCCTGCGCGGCAGGCGCATCGCGCTCGCCAGGGGGCGGACCGTCGATCTGCCGGTGCCGGCCCAGGCCGAGATCGTGCTCGAGGGAAAAGTGTCGGCCAACGAGACCGCGCTCGAGGGCCCCTATGGCGATCATACGGGTTACTACAACGCAGCCGAGCCGTTTCCGGTGGTCGATCTGAGCGCCATCACCACGCGCCGCGCGCCCATCTATCTTTCCACCTATACGGGCCGCCCTCCCGACGAGCCGTCGTGGCTGGCCGAGGCGCTGAGCACCCTGTTCGTTCCGCTCGCCCGGCGGCATCTTCCGGAGATCCGCGATATCTGGATGCCGCCCGATGCGTGCTCGTACCGCGCCATGATCGTCTCCATCGACAAGCGTTATCCGGGCCATGCGCGGCGGGTGATGATGGGGCTGTGGTCGATGCTCCCCCAGTTCAGCTATTGCAAGTTCATCATCGTCGTCGATCCCGACATCGACGTGCGGAGCGGGTCGGATCTGGTCTGGGCGCTGTCGACGCGCTTCGAAGCGCCCCGTGACCTCGTCATGATCGAGAACACCCCCATGGACTATCTCGATTTCTCCTCGGTGCGGCCGGGGCTCGGAACCAAGCTGGGGCTGGACGCAACGACGAAGATCGGGGCCGAAACCGACCGCGTTTGGGGCTCCCCCCTCGCCATGTCCGCCGAGATCGCGGCCCGTGTCGACGCCATCTGGGACGAGCTGGGGCTGGACGACCCGAAGGTGGCGCGCAATGGATAGGCCCATGCGCGTGGTCGTGGGCATATCGGGAGCGTCCGGGGCCGCGCTGGGGCGGCAGATCGTGCGCCGGCTCGCCACGCAGAGCACGATCGAGGTGCATCTGGCCGTATCGGCGGCGGCGGAAACGACATTTGCGCATGAGCTCGGCCCCGATGCCTTCAAGGACGTTCTGGGCCTGGCTCACCGGGCCTATGAACCCGACGAGATCGGCGCCGCGATCGCCAGCGGCTCGTTCGCCACCGACGGCATGATCGTGGCGCCGTGTTCGATCCGCACGCTGTCCGCCATCGCCAACAGTTCTAACGATACGATCATGATCCGCGCCGCCGACGTGCATCTCAAGGAACGCCGCCGGCTGGTGCTGGCGGTACGCGAGGCGCCCTTGCATCTGGGACACCTCGATCTCATGCGCAGGGTCACCCAGGCCGGCGCCATCGTCTTTCCACCCGTCCCGCCCTTCTATATCGCGCGAACCATGGAGGAGATGGTGGACCAGACCGCGTGCCGCATGATCGATCTTCTCGGCCTGCCCATGGCCGGATTGGCCAAGGCATGGCAGGGGCTGGACGCAGCCGAAGCCGGCTGAGGGGCGTTTCACTCTCGTCGCGTATGCGGTCGCACGAGGATGATCGGACCATAGGCGAGCAGGAACAGGGTGAACCCGGCCACCCAGAGCATCGCCGCCGGCGCAAGCAGCGCGGCCGGCATGCCCTCGATGCCATGCGTGATGCGCAGGCCGGCCGAAATGGCGATGAAACCCAGAATGGCGGCCTTGACACGAGATGCGCTTCGCGGCGCGCGGATATGCCCTTCGATCATGCGGATCATTACCGCGAGGGACACGACGCCCATGGCGCCGGCAGTGAAGGCATGCAGGCCCGCGCCGGGCGAAACCACGCCGGAAAACGCCGCCCCCGCACACAAGGCAAGCCCGAGCGGTATGAAGCCATAGCCTATATGCAGGAAGACGAGATCGGCCTGTCGCCAGACCCGAAGTCCCGACCACCGGCAGAGCCGGACGAGGTTGAACGCGCCCGCAATGGTCAGCAGACCCGCCGTGACGACATGCTGCGGCGCGAAAGCCCAGGCCGGCAGCGCGGCCAGACCCGCCAGGATCGCGATCGCGTCGAGGCCGTCATGGCGCGGCGCGGGCCCGTTTCCGGCCCCGAGCGCATCCTGCGTGAAAACCGGGATCATGCGCCCGCAGATCGTCATGATGAGAAGGACGAGCGCGGCCGCCCCCAGCCGCGTGCCGCTGTCCGGCGCCATCTGCGGAAAGGGTTCTGCCGCCGCCACTATCCTTCCAGTGGCGTAAAGCGCGAGAAGCAGGACGATCTTGCGGTTGCGCCGGTTGCCCGCCGCCAGCACCTCGCGCGTGGCGAATGCCAGCAAACCCAGCGGCAGGCCGAGATCGAAAAGGCCGGCCCCCGACCAGCCCATCGCCTCGAGGAGCAGGCCGGCGCGGCCGGCGAGCCAGAACGTTGCGAGCGTCAGCACGACAGGGGTTTTCGGCGGACGCCTGCCGAGCCAGTTGGGAAACGCGGTCAGCACGAAGCCGGCGAGGATCGCCCCGCCATAGCCGAACATTCCCTCGCGGGCGTGCCACCACCATGCCAGCGGGATCGCGCCCAGCGCCGTCGCGGCGGGAACGATAACGAGCGCGATCGCCGACATCGCGGCTGCGGGAAAGAAGACGCGGAATGCGGCCAATCGCTTATCCGGGCCTGCAAGCGCGGGAGAGAAGGCCGATCGGCGCCCGGCGGTCATCCTCGTCGTGCTCCTGCCTCCAAGATCAACACCGCGATGCGCGCCGTCCCCTCAGGCGACCTTGCTGCCCAGACGCCGGGCAGTATCGAGATAGGCATCGAAGGCCGCGGCCACGGTGCGCACCAGGAAGCGGTGGCGCACCGGCACAAGGACGGTGCCGCGATCGATTTCGGCGACGCCTTCCTCCACCAGCGCCTGCAACCGCGCATTGTTTTCAAGCAGCGCCGCTGCGTCCGCGCCATGGCGTGCCGCGATTGCGCCGATATTGGCGCTGAAATCGCACATCAGCCGCTCGATGATCTCGGCGCGCAGCCGGTCGTCGGCGGTGAGAAGGTATCTGCGCGCCGTCGCCAATCCTCCGGCCGCAACGGCCTGCTGATAGCGCCCGATCGGCACCGCGTTCTGCACGAAGCCGGCGCGCGTCTGCCCGATTGCCGAGGCGCCGAGCCCGATGAGGGTCGGGCAGGAATCGGTGGTGTAGCCCTGGAAATTCCGGTGCAGCCGGCCTGTCGCCGCCGCCTCGGCCAGCGGGTCGCCGGGCCGGGCGAAATGATCGAGCCCGACCGGAACGTAGCCGGCGGCAACCAACGCCTCGCCGATGGCCAGCGCCTGCTCGATCCGTTCGGCGCACCCGGGCAGCGCCGCTTCCTCGATCAGCCGCTGGTGTTTCTTGAAGTCCGGCACATGCGCATAGCCGAAGACGGCGAAGCGGTCGGGCGCCAGCGCCAGCGCCGCCGCGACGGTCTTCCGGCACGAGGCGACGGTTTGTCTCGGCAGGCCGTAGATGAGGTCGAAATTGATGCGCGCGATGCCTGCGGCACGCAGCCCCGTGACCGCCGCCTCTGTCTCCGCGATGCTCTGCACACGGTTGATCGCCTGTTGCACGGCGGGGTCGAAGCTCTGCACGCCGAGGCTCGCGCGCGTGATGCCGCCCTCCGCCAGCGCCGCGATCATCGGGCGGCTCAGCGTGCGCGGGTCGATTTCGATGGCGAGTTCCGCATCGGGCGTGAAGCTCACATGCCGGCGCAGCGCCTGCATCAGCCGGCTGAAGCGCTCGGGCCCCATGATGGTCGGCGTGCCGCCGCCAAAATGCAGCGCCGCGACCTTGAGCGGCGCGGGCGCCAGGCCCGCAACCAGCGCGAGCTCGGCATGGAGCGAGCCAAGATAGGCCTCGATCGGCGCATCACGCGCCGTGATCGTCGTGTGGCACCCGCAATACCAGCACATCGAGCGGCAGAACGGCACATGCACATAGAGCGAGACCGGCTCGTCCGGCGCCAGCTCCGCGAGCCAGCGCGCATATTGCGACGCTCCTACCACCGAAGCGAAGTTCGGTGCCGTGGGATAGCTCGTATAGCGCGGCAGCCGTGCCTCGCCGTGCCGCAAAAGCGTGGCCTCGGTCATCGGTTCTCTCCAAGCCTCGCTTGGATAATGCGATGGTCCGCCCACATCTTTGCGCGGCTGCAAACAAGCCCTTGCGGCTGGCTGGGAATGCTCGGGCTGATCGGAGATGGCTGGGGCGCCAGGATTCGAACCTGGGAATGGCGGTACCAAAAACCGCTGCCTTACCGCTTGGCTACGCCCCAACGGGCTCGGGTGCTACACGGGTTGGGCCTGCATGGCAACAGGCATCGTGCCATGTCCGCGCGCCCTCTGCCATGCCGGGTTCAGCCGGCGTCGGGGTGGCGGAAGACCAGCGCGGCATTGGTGCCGCCGAAGCCGAAGGAGTTCGACAGAACGACCCCAAGATCGACGTCGTCGCGCCGCTCGCGCATGATCGGCATGTCGGCCATGGCCGGGTCGAGCTCGACGATATTGGCGCTCTCGGCGATGAAGCGGTGATGCATCATCAGGATCGAATAGATCGATTCATGCACCCCGGTGGCGCCCTGCGAATGCCCGGTCAGCGACTTGGTGGCCGAGATCGGCGGGCAGGCGTCCTCATTGCCGAACACGGCGCGCAGCGCCTCGATCTCCTTGAGATCGCCGACCGGGGTCGAGGTGGCGTGCGGGTTGATGTAGTCGACCGTCTCGCGCACGGTCTTGAGCGCCATGCGCATGCAGCGCTCGGCGCCCTCGCCGGAGGGCGCGACCATGTCGAGCCCGTCCGAGGTCGCGCCATAGCCCACCACCTCGGCCCAGATCTTCGCGCCGCGCGCCCTGGCGTGTTCGAGCTCCTCGAGCACCAGCACCCCGGCGCCGCCCGAGATCACGAAGCCGTCGCGGGTCGCGTCGTAGCAGCGCGAGGCCGTTTCCGGCGTGTCGTTGAAATTCGAGCTCATGGCGCCCATGGCGTCGAACAGGTTGGACAGCGTCCAGTCGAGATCCTCGTGCCCGCCGGCGAAAACGATGTCCTGCTTGCCCAGCATGATCTGCTCATAGGCGTTGCCGATGCAGTGCTTGGAGGTCGCGCAGGCGGCCGAAATGGAATAGTTGATGCCGCGAATGCCGAAGCTGGTCGCCAGCGTCGCCGAGGCTGTCGAGCCCATGGCCTTGGGCACGGCCAGCGGGCCGATGCGCTTGGGGCTGGTGTTCTTGCGCGTGATGTCCGCCGCCTCGACGATGGTGCGGGTCGAGGCGCCGCCCGAGCCCATGACGATGCCGGTCATCGGGTTGGAGATGTCTTTCGCCTCCAGCCCGGCATCGGCGATGGCCTGCTGCATGGCGAGGTAGTTCCAGGCCGCGCCCTTGCCCATGAAGCGCGTCACGCGCCGCTCAAGCACCTCGAACGGATCGAGACGCGGATCGCCCTTGACCTGGCTGCGAAAGCCGAGCTCGGCATAGTCCTCGGCGAAGACGATGCCCGACCTCGCCTGGCGCAGGCTTTCGGTCACCTCGTCGAGCGAATTGCCGATCGAGGAGACGATCCCCATGCCCGTGACGACAACCCGTCTCATCGTGTCCTTGTACCTCGCTTTAGTCTCGTTGGCGCGCCATGTGCCGGGCGCCCCTCTTATCTGGTGCGGATTCGGGTCATTGCACCCCGCGCGGGGTGCTTTTTTCTCTGTTCACGCAACGGGAATGAGGCCGACCCTGAGATTTTCGGCCACATAGATGACCTCCCCATCCGCCTTGACCGTGCCGGTGGCAATGCCGAAGGGCAGGGGCGAGCGCATGTGCCGCTTGATGTCGATGCGGTATTCCAGAAGCTTCTTGTCGATGGTCGCCTGGCCGGTGAACTTGATCTCGCCGCCAAGGGCGCGGCCGCGTCCGCGCGAGCCCGACCATCCGAGGAAGAAGCCGGTCATCTGCCACAGCGCGTCGAGCCCGAGGCAGCCCGGCATCACCGGATCGCCGATGAAATGGCACTTGAAGAACCACAGGTCCGGATGCAGATCGAGCTCGGCCTGGACATAGCCCTTGCCATAGGCGCCGCCCTCATCCGAAATCTCGGTGATGCGGTCGAACATCAGCATGGGCGGGGCGGGCAGGCGCGCATCCATCTGGCCCGGCAGTTCGCCGCGCGAATGGGCCAGCAGGTCCTCGTATCCGAATGCGGTCTGCCGCTCCATTGCGCGAAATCCCTTGGTGTCGGTTCAACGGGTTCTGATAGAGGCCCGCCGGGGGAGGGTCAATATAACCTTTCGGCGCCCGCGCGCCTCGGGGCTCTTGCCCCTGCGGCGGGTGGTACGCTTGTGCGACATGCGGCCGGCAAGTATATACCGGGCTCTGACAGCGAACGTGCCGACGAGGGACCGATGCAAGACCGATCCATCGCCACCAGGAACCACCCATCGCGCAAGCCCTGCCTCACTGCCGTGCTCCGCATGGCCGGGCTGCGGCCCACGCGCCAGCGCATCGCCCTTGCCGAACTGCTGTTCGGCGGGCCGCACCGGCATGTGAGCGCGGAGGAGTTGCATGGCGAGGCGCTGGCCGCCCATGTCAACGTATCGCTCGCCACCATCTACAACACCCTGCACCAGTTCCACGAGGCCGGCCTGCTGCGCGAAGTGCCCGTCGACGCCTCGCGCTCCTATTTCGACACCGATACTTCGGATCACCACCATTTCTACGTCGAGGACGAGCAGCGCATGATCGACATCCCCGCTTCCTCCGTGGTGTTCGAAAGCCTGCCCAAGCCGCCGCGCGGCATGAGCGTATCGCATGTGGACGTGGTCATCCGCCTGCGCCGGCAGCGTTGAGCGGGCCCGCGTGACGATTCGCGCCATGTCTGCGGTGCCGATGTCCGCCGTGCCGGCGCGAACCGCCGGGCCGTGCGGGACAACAACGATGTCGCTGAGCAGCGGGCTGGGCCGGTCATGAGTTCTGTCAATCTCAACGCTTACTTCGAGCGCATCGGCTTTGCCGGCTCCATCGCGCCCAATTATGCGACGCTGGAGCAGCTCGCGGCGCTGCATCCGGCAACCATCCCCTTCGAGAATCTCGATCCCCTGCTCGGCCGGCCGGTGCGGCTCGAGCCCAAGGCGCTCGAGCGCAAGATGCTCGCCGAGGGAAGGGGCGGCTATGGCTTCGAGCATGCCCTGCTGCTCGCCGATATCCTCGCCGATCTCGATTTCGGCGTGCGCCTCGTCGGTGCGCGCGTGCTGCTCGGCGACGATCCGCCGGCCGGCGTCAGCCATCTCGCTTTGCTGGTCGATGTCAGCGCGACGACCTATCTCGTCGATGTCGGCTTCGGGCGCCACACCTCCACCGGCCCGCTGCGCCTGCGCGACGGGGTGGAGCAGGATACCCCCCATGGCCGCTACCGGCTGAGCCAGGCCGAGGACGTCTGGCGCCTCGCCATGGAGGCGGGTCCGGACGCCTGGACCGATCTTTACGAATTTACCGTGCAGACCCTGTCGCGCGAGCTGATCGAGGCGGCGAATGCCGAAATGGCGGGCAGCGAATCCTCCCCCTTCACCCGCGAATTGCGCGTGGCGCTGTCACCGCCTGGCGAGCGCCTGGCCCTGCATGACGGACGCTTCGCCCGCCATGTGCTGGATGGCGAGAGCGAGACCGAACAGCGCGTATTGACCGATGTCGCCGAGCTCAAATCGTTGCTGTCCGAGCGTTTCGGCCTCAGCGTGCCGGGCGATGGCGACGCCGAGGCGCGGCTCGCCGCCCTGATCGGCCCGCCCGAAACCCCCGCCGAACCGGCAGCCGAAATCTCCGACGAAAGCCCCGCAGACCCCTCGTGATCACCATTTTCGGCTCCACCAATCTCGACCAGATCGGCACCGTGTCGCGCCTGCCCGCGCCCGGCGAGACCGTGGCTGGCGGCAGTTTTTCCATGGCTCCCGGCGGCAAGGGCGCCAACCAGGCGCTGGCTGCGCGCCGCGCCGGCGCCGAGGTCCGGCATGTCTCGGCCGTGGGCCGGGACGCCTTCGCGCCGCTGGCGCTGGCCGAGCTCGAGGCCGGCGGGGTGCGGCTCGATGCCATGCATCATGCCGACACCGCCTCGGGCATCGCCATGATCTTCGTCGATACGCATGGCGAGAACGTCATCGCCGTGCTGCCAGGCGCCAACGGCACGCTCGGCGCCGCCGATGGCGAGGCGGCCGTCGCCGCCATGGCCGAAGCCGACCTGCTCGTCTGCCAGCAGGAGATTCCGCAAGCCGCGACCCGCGCGGCGCTGAAAGCCGCCCGCCGGCGCGGCATCGTATCCATCCTCAACACAGCGCCCATGCTGGCCGACACCGCCGAACTGGCCCCGCTCGCCGCCATCCTCGTCGCCAACGAAACCGAATTCGCCCTGCTTTCGGGGGGCTCGGCCGACGCTCTCGAGCCGGCCATGGCCGACTGGGCCCGCGCGCACGGCCAGACCGTCATCGTCACCCTCGGCCCCGATGGCGCCCGCGCGGCCACCCCGGGGGGCGATCTGCTGTCCGTACCTGCCTACAAGGTCACCCCGGTCGACACGGTCGGCGCCGGCGATACCTTTGTCGGCTATCTCGCCCAGGGCCTGTCCGCCGGGCTCGGCCTCGAACCGGCCCTGCGCCGCGCCGCCACCGCCGGCAGCCTCGCCTGCCTCAAGCCGGGGGCGCAGCCGGCGATCCCGCATGCGCAAGAGGTGGAAGCCGTGCTGGAACGCACGGGTTAGGACAAGAACGCACCGCTCCTCCGGTCGTCACCCCGGCGCAGGCCGGGGCGCCTATCTCCAAAGCCATCCACAGCCGCGATGGCGCGGTGTGCGCACTCTGCAATCCCTCATGACGGGCCCCGGCCTGCCGCCGGGGTGACACTGAGTTTGGAGCGTTCTCGGTGCGCGCCCGCTCACCCCCCGATCGAATGCAGCGTCAGGTCGCCGGAGGTCAGCTTGTCCGCCGTGATCCGGGCATCGGCCGGCACGCGGGGGATTTCGAGGCTGGCCCACACGCTGACCAGCGCGTGCCGCAGCTCGAAGATCATCTCGTCGCTGTGCAGCGGCGTCGGGGTGATGCGCAGCCGCTCGGTGCCCTTGGGCACGGTGGGATAGTTGATCGGCTGGATATAGATGTTGTGCTTGTCGAGCAGCATGTCGCTCGCCGCCTTG
>JAEWHZ010000374.1 GCA_023387585.1 Pseudomonadota bacterium | reverse complement strand
CATCACCTCGGACCTGACCCTCGATACGATTTCCCAGGTCATGTCCGGTCTCAAGCCGTTCGACGTCGGCTCGGTCATGCTGGTGAGCAATGCCGATAGCTGGATCGCCAATCCCGATCCCGCGCTCATCGGCGAGGAACTGGCCCCCGATATCGCGGCGGCCCTGCTCGACCGAGAGCTGATGGAGCGCGGCATGATCTATGCCGATGCGACGGGAGTGGACCAGTTCGTGGTCACCGCGCCCCTGCAGTTCGACGGCGTCGACGACCAGTGGACGATGGTCATGCAGGTGCCTTCGGCCACCATCTATGCCGGGGTCGATGCCATGCGCGACATGGCGCTTGGCGCGGCGGCGGCGCTGCTGGCCGCCAGCCTGCTGCTGGTCTGGCTCGGCGCCGGCGTCATCGCCCGGCCGATCCGCCGAATGACCGAGATCATGGGCGTTCTGGCCAGGGGCGACTACAATGTCGATGTGCCCTATGGTCAGCGACGCGATGAAATCGGCGGCATGGCGCGGGCGGTGGAGATATTCCGCCAGAACGGGCTCAAGGTCAGCCAGATGACCGAGGCGGAAGCGGCGCGCATCGTCGCCGACCAGCAGGCGCGCCAGGCCATGATGAGCCAGTTGCAGCTCGCCTTCGGCGAAGTGGTGGACGCCGCCGTTTCGGGCGATTTTTCGAAGCGCGTCGATGCCAGCTTCCCCGATCCCGAACTGAACGAGCTCGCAGCGTCCGTCAACGCGCTCGTCGAGACGGTGGATGGAGGGATCGCCGAGACCGCCAAGGTGCTGGGCGCGCTGGCGCGTACGGACCTGACCGAGCGCATGGAGGGCGAGTATCGCGGCGCCTTCGCGGGCCTGCAGGACAATACCAATATCGTGGCCCAGACGCTGAGCGAGGTGGTCAACGGGCTCAAGCTGACCTCGCATACGCTCAAGACCGCCACCGGCGAGATCCTTTCGGGCGCCAACGATCTGTCGGAGCGCACCACGCGCCAGGCCGCCACGATCGAGCAGACCTCGGCGGCCATGGAGCAACTGGCGACGACCGTTCTGCAGAACGCCGATCGGGCGCGCGACGCCAACGATCTGGCCCGGAGCGTCAGCCGCAGTGCCGAGGAGGGCGGAGAGGTGATGGAGAACGCCACCGGGGCGATGGAAAAGATCACCGCGTCCTCGGCCCGGATCTCCAACATCATCGGGCTGATCGACGATATCGCCTTCCAGACCAACCTGCTCGCCCTCAACGCCTCCGTCGAGGCGGCGCGCGCCGGCGAGGCGGGCAAGGGCTTTGCCGTGGTCGCCGTGGAAGTGCGGCGGCTGGCGCAGAGCGCGGCGGAGGCATCCGCCGACGTCAAGGCGCTGATCGAAACCTCGTCCGGGGAGGTCGAGGCGGGCAGGCGCCTGGTGGAGGCGGCGGCGGCCAAGCTCGTCGCCATGCTGGAGGCGGCCCGGCGCAATTCCGACCTGATGGACAGCATCGCCCACGACAGCCGCGAGCAGGCGTCCGCCATCGAGGAAGTGACGGTAGCGGTACGCCAGATGGACGAGATGACCCAGCACAATGCGGCCCTCGTCGAACAGACCAATGCCGCGATCGAGCAGACCGAGGCGCAGGCGAGCGAGCTCGACCGGATCGTTGCCGTGTTCCGCACCGCAACCGGACCAAAGCAAGTCGCACCGGCCCGGCCGACGCCGCCGCACGAGGCCCCCCGCCCGGCGCCAGGCCCGAAGCTGCACAAGGCCGCCCCGGCCTATCTCAGCCAGGGCAACGCCGCCATCTCGGCAGACTGGAGCGAATTCTAGAGCGTTTCCAGCAAAAGTGGATACCACTTTTGTGGTTCGGAAACGCGACAAATCAAAGACTTAGAGCTCTTGTTCTGATTCAATCAGAACAAGAAATGCTCTAGACAGGCTCCGGCAGGCCGCGAACTAGGGCCGGGCCATCTCGGCAGGAATCGGCGTTCCCGGTTTTATGTCGAAGTGGCGGAGAGGGAGGGATTCGAACCCCCGATAGAGTTGCCCCTATGCCGCATTTCGAGTGCGGTGCATTCAACCGCTCTGCCACCTCTCCGCGAGGTCGTTCGGACGGCAGGCGCCGTCCCCGGTCGACAAGGCGGGCTTATGACATAGAGGTTTTCGCCTCGCAACTGGCTTGCGCACTTCCAACTGGCTTGCGCACTTCTTTGAGCGGCGCGATGATCCCGCCACCCGTTCACGATCCCGTCACCGCATAGAACCGCGCCCCGCCATGGCCCGTTGCGCGAGGAACCGGTTCATCGCAGAAAGATCATGCCATGGTTCAGCGCCGCGCCGTCCTCGCCGCACTGTCGGCCCTGCCCTTCGCGGCAGCGTTCCCCGTCGCCCAGGAGGCTCCCATGGCCGACACGATCGACACCTCCGAAGGCGAGCTCGCCATCCATCCCGTCGAGCATGCCAGCCTCGTTCTCGCCCTCGGCGATACCGTCCTCTATGTCGATCCCGTCGGCGCGCCCGATCTCTATGCCGGCCTGCCCGCCGCCACCGCCGTCCTGATCACCCACGAGCACGGCGATCATTTCAATGCCGAGCTGATCGCCGCCCTCGCCCCCGAGGCGCCGATCATCGTCAACCCCGCCGTCTTCGACATGCTCCCCGAAGCGCTCGCGGCCAACGCCACCGCCCTCGCCAATGGCGACGCCGGCACCCTCGCCGGCATCCCCGTGCAAGCCGTCCCGGCCTACAACATCACCCCCGAGCGCCGGAATTTTCACCCCCAGGGGCGCGACAACGGCTATATCCTCACCCTCGGCGACACCCGCGTGCTGATCGCCGGCGACACCGAGGACACGCCCGAGCTGCGCGGGCTGAGCGACATCGCCGTCGCCTTCCTGCCCATGAACCTGCCCTACACCATGACCGTCGGGCAGGCCGCCGACGCCGTCAACGCCTTCCGCCCCGCCATCGTCTATCCCTATCACTATGGCGACAGCGACCTCGACGCCTTCGAGACGGCGGTCGAGGACGGCATCGAGGTGCGCCGGCGCAACTGGTATCCGCACGGCGGTTCCTGAGCCCCCTTATGCCCCGCCCAAGTCTTGACTTCGGTCCGGTTTTCCCCGATTAGACCCGTCAAGGTGCGTGCCGGCCCCGTCGGCGCGCATTCTTGTTTGCGACAAACCGCAGCCCAAGGCCCTCGGTCGGTCCTTCGAGACACGGCCGCTCCGAAAGTCCGCCTCTTTTCTTTCAGGCGGCGCCGCCCGGCGCGAACAACAGGACCGGCACGCGGAAAACCCGCGCCGGAAGACGAATATGACGTTTGCAGTGATCCGCACCGGCGGCAAGCAGTACAAGGTTGCCCCCGACGACGTTCTCAAGGTCGAAAAGCTCGATGCCGCCGCCGGCGACATCGTCACCTTCGACCAGGTCCTCATGGTCGGCGACACCGTCGGCACCCCGGTGGTCGAAGGCGCGCTGGTCGCCGCCGAGCTGGTCGAGACCGCCAAGGAAAAGACGGTCATCATCTTCAAGAAGCGCCGCCGGCACAATTCGCGCCGGCGCAACGGTCACCGCCAGTTGCTCTCGACCGTGCGCATCACCGAGATCCTGACCGGCGGCAAGAAGCCGTCCGTGAAGGCCGCCGCCCGTGCGGACGCCGCCGAAGCCGTCGCCGAGCCGGCCGAAAAGCCGAAGCGCGCTGCAAAGAAGACCGAGGCTGCCGCCACCCCCGAGGCTGAGGCGCCCAAGGTCAAGGACGACGTCAAGCTGATCGGCGGCGTCGGCCCGGCGCTGGAAAAGAAGCTGGCCGAAGCCGGCGTCACCAGCCTGGCGCAGATCGCCGAATGGACCGACGAGGACATCGCCACCTTCGACGAGAAGCTGAATTTCAAGGGCCGCATCGAGCGCGAGGAATGGGTCGCGCAGGCCAAGGACCTGATCGCCGGCAAGCCCCCGCGCGCCAAGGCCGATCGCGAGTAAGGAGAACCAAAGATGGCACATAAGAAAGCAGGCGGTTCGTCCCGCAACGGTCGCGACAGCGCCGGCCGCCGTCTCGGCGTCAAGAAGTTCGGCGGCGAAGCCGTCATCGCCGGCAACATCATCATCCGCCAACGCGGCACCAAGTGGCACCCCGGCTCCAATGTCGGCCTGGGCAAGGACCACACCATCTATGCGCTGACCGATGGCCGCGTGACCTTCCAGACCCGCGCCAATTCCAAGGTCTTCGTCTCCGTGCTCCCGGCGGAAGCCGCCGAATAACCCGGCCGGCCCGACCAGCCGCGCCGGAGACCTGTTCCCCGGCGCGATTTGGAGCGGAGATTTCCAGCACATCGTGAAGGGGAACCGGTCCACCGGTTCCCCTTTTTCGCATTGAGGACCCGCCGGGATCGGGAGCGCGAGGCTCTGAAACACGGTAAAGCAAGGACTTGGAACTTTAACCCCACAACGGGTCATCCCCGCGAAAGCGGGAACCTCTGTTTTCGATACAGCACTGATCGAACAGCGGTTTCCGCCAGTTTACCCCGACTTGATCGGGGGTAGGGAACGACTCGTGGAGAGTTTTGCAACGCGCCCACGATCATGACACCCACCCTCACCACAAAGCGCCTCACCCTGCGCATCCCGAAAAAATCCGACGCGAGCGCCGTCGCGCTCTATCTCGACGATTTCGGCGTGGCGGGAAATCTCGTGCGCGTGCCGCATCCCTATTACCTGTCCGATGCCAAGGCGTGGCTCTCCACCCGCCACCCCTCGCTGCCGCCGACCGAGACCAGCTTCGCGCTCGATTACGGCGACGAGATCAGCATCGGCACGGTGGGCTTCCATCTGGGGCGCAACGGCCCGGTGGTCGGCTACTGGCTCGGCCGCCCCTTCTGGGGCCGGGGGCTGATGAGCGAGGCGGCGCAGGCCGCTGTCGACTGGTTCTTTGCCGTCACCCGCGAGGACACGATCTATTCCGGCGTCTTCCATTTCAACGCCGCCTCACTGGCCATTCAGCATAAGCTAGGCTTCGTCGAAATCGGCCGCTCGCAGATGCCCTGCCTTGCGCGGGGCGAACAGGTGGAGCATATCGACACGCAACTGACGCGCAGCGCCTGGGTGGCAAGGTCATGAAATTCCTCGATCAGGCCAAGGTCTATCTGCGCTCCGGCGATGGCGGGGCGGGCGCCGTCTCGTTCCGGCGCGAGAAATTCATCGAGTTCGGCGGGCCCGATGGCGGCAATGGCGGGCGCGGCGGCGATGTCGTCGCCGAATGCGTCGACGGGCTCAACACGCTCATCGACTATCGCTACCAGCAGCATTTCAAGGCCAGCACCGGCGGCCACGGCATGGGCAAGCAGCGCACCGGCGCCGGCGGGCAGGATGCCGTGCTGCGCGTGCCGGTCGGCACCCAGATCTTCGAGGACGACCGCGAGACGCTGATCGCCGATTTCACCGAGATCGGCCAGCGCGTCGTGCTGCTGCGCGGCGGCAATGGCGGTTTCGGCAACCTCCATTTCAAGACCGCGGCCAATCAGGCGCCGCGCCATGCCAATCCCGGCCAGCAGGGCATCGAGAAATATGTCTGGCTGCGCTTGAAGCTGATCGCCGATGCCGGCCTGGTCGGCCAGCCCAATGCCGGCAAGTCCACTTTCCTCGCCGCCGTCTCGGCCGCCCGGCCCAAGATCGCCGACTATCCCTTCACGACGCTGCATCCCAATCTCGGCGTGGTCTCGATCGGCGAGCACGATTTCGTCCTCGCCGACATTCCCGGCCTCATCGAGGGCGCCAGCGAGGGCATCGGCATCGGCGACCGTTTCCTCGGCCATATCGAGCGCTGCGAGGTGCTGGTGCATCTGGTCGACGCCACCGGGGAGGACGTCGCCGCCACCTATCGCACCGTGCGCAACGAGCTCGGGCTCTACAAGCAGGAGCTGGCCGAAAAGGCCGAGATCGTGTGCCTGAACAAGATCGATGCCCTCACCGACGAGGAGCGCAGGGCCAAGGTCAGGGCGCTGCGCAAGGCTTCGGGCCGCGAGGTGCTGGAGGTGTCGGCCGTCACGCGCAAGGGCGTCGACGAGGTACTGTTCGCCATCGTCCACACGCTCGAAGCCGTCCGCGCCGACAAGGCGGAGGCCCTGCGCCGCAAGTCCCAGGCCAGTTGGACGCCATGAGCCCGACATGACAGATGCCCTGGCGCCTTATCGGCGCATCACCGTCAAGATCGGCTCGGCGCTGCTGGTGGACCAGGCCAGCGGCCGGCCCCGTTCGGCCTGGCTCGACGCGCTGGCCGCCGACCTCGCCGCGCTCAAATCCGAGGGGCGCGACATCGTCATCGTCTCCTCGGGCGCCATCGCGCTGGGGCGCCGCATATTGGGGCTCGATCAGCTCACTTTGTCGCTCGAGCAGAGCCAGGCCGCAGCCAGCGTCGGCCAGATCGCCCTCAGCCAGGCCTGGGCCGAGGCCCTGTCTGCCCATGGCGTCACCACCGGGCAGATCCTCATCACCCCCAACATCACCGAGGAGCGCCGCTACTACCTCAACGCGCGCACCACCATCGCCACCCTGCTCGCGCTCGGCGCCGTGCCGATCATCAACGAGAACGACAGCGTCGCCACCATGGAAATCCGCTATGGCGACAACGACCGGCTCTCGGCCCGCGTCGCCACCATGATCGAGGCCGATTTGCTGGTGCTGCTCTCCGACATAGACGGGCTCTATACCGCCCCGCCGGCGCGCGATCCCTCTGCAACCCACATCGCCCGCGTGCCGGCCATCACCGAAGAGATCGAGGCCATGGCCGGGGGCGCCGCCAGCCATCTGTCGCGCGGCGGCATGACCACCAAGATCGAGGCCGGCAAGATCGCCACCAAGGCCGGCACCGCCATGATCATCGCGCGCGGCACCGAGCTCAATCCGCTCGCCGCCCTGCGCTCCGGAGCCCGCCACACAGTGTTCGCCCCCGCCCACAGCCGCGCCCATGCACGCAAGCGCTGGATCATGGGCTCGCTCGCCGCCGCCGGCACCCTCACCGTCGATGCCGGCGCCGTGCGCGCCCTCATGGCGGGCCGCTCGCTGCTGCCGGTCGGCATCACCGCGATCGCCGGCAGTTTCGAGCGCGGCGACGCCGTCTCGATCTGCGATCCCGCCGGGCGCGAGATCGCCCGTGGCCTGGCCGGCTTCGACAGCGAAGATGCGCGTCGCGTCATCGGCCGCCAGGGCAGCGAAATCCGCGATCTGCTCGGCGTTGGAATCCGTTCAGAATTCGTTCATCGGGACAACCTCGTCCTGCTCGCAACCGATAAGGAAGAGGTCTGAATTGAGCGCCCTCGAAATCTCGGATCTCGAACAAACCCTTGATAACATAGGAAAACGCGCCCGCAAGGCGGCGCGGGTCCTCGCTTTCGCCACCGCCGAGCGCAAGCACGCCGCCCTGATCAGCGCCGCCGAATCCGTATCGCGCAATATCGAATCCATTCTCGCCGCCAACGCGCAAGACGTTGCCGCCGCCGAAAAAAAAGGCCTCTCCCGCGCCTTCGTCGACCGCCTGACGCTCGACGAGAACCGCCTGCGCGGCGTCGTCGACGGCCTGCGCACCATCGCCGAACTCCCCGACCCCGTCGGCGCCATCATTTCTGAATGGGACCGCCCGAACGGCATTCATATTGAGCGCGTGCGCACCCCCTTGGGCGTCATCGGCGTCATTTTCGAAAGCCGTCCCAACGTCACCGCGGACGCCGGCGCGCTGTGCCTCAAATCCGGGAACGCCGTCATTCTGCGCGGTGGATCGGACAGCTATCATTCCTCGCACGCCATCGTCGAATGCCTGTGGGAAGGGCTCGACGCCGCCGGCCTGCCGCGCGACGCCATCCAGTTCGTCCCCACCACCGACCGCACCGCCGTCGGCCTGATGCTGGCCGGCCTCAACGGCAATATCGACGTCATCGTGCC
>JAEWHZ010000256.1 GCA_023387585.1 Pseudomonadota bacterium | reverse complement strand
GGCAGCGTGCAATTGACCGCCCGGCTTCGGACCTGTAGGCCGGGCCCACACCTCCCAGCGGGACCGCCTGCCCGATGCTTTCCGTTCTTTCCGTCATCGCTCCGGTCTTCGGGCTGATCGCCTTCGGCTATCTTGCGGTGCGGCTGAAAGCCTATCCCGCGGCGGGAATTCCGAGCCTAATCTCCTTCGTCAACAATTTCGCGACACCCTGCCTGCTGTTCTACTCGATGGTGAACTCGGATTTCCGGTCCGCCTTCAATCTCGGCGTCATCGGGCCGTTCTATCTCGGCGCCTTCGTATGCTTCGGGCTCGGCATCCTGGCGGGGCGGGTGCTGTTCAAGGATACGCCGGGGGAAAGCGTCTCCTCGGGATTCTCGGCCATGTTCACCAATACGGTGCTGGTCGGGCTGCCCGTCATCCAGCGCGCCTATGGGCAGGAGTCGCTGCCGACCATCCTGTCGATCATCGGCATCCACGGCGCCCTGCTGATCACCAGCGCCATGCTGACCATGGAGCTGGTGCGGCGCGATGGGCGGCCCCTGCCCGCGGCGCTGGCGCAGGCGGTCAGGCGCATCGCCGCCAACCCGCTGCTGTGGGGGATCGCGGCGGGGCTGATCGCCAATTTCGCCGGGCTGACGCTGGTCGAGCCGGTGGATGCGTTCTTTTCCATGATGGCGCAGGCCGTGGTGCCGGTGGCGCTGTTCGCCATAGGCGGGGCGCTGAACGCCTATCGGCTGTCGGAGAACTGGGGGCAGGCGGCGGTGCTCAGCTTCATCAAGCTGATGATCCACCCGGCCATCTGCTATGTGCTGATGGTGCCGGTTCTGGGCATGCCGATGGAGATCGCGCGCTACGGCATCGTCATGGCCGCCATGCCGGCGGGCATCAATTCCTACGTGTTCTCCACCTATTACAATCGCGGCGTGTCGGTGGCCGCCAACACGGTGCTGATCGGCACGGTGAGCGCGGCATTCACCGTGGCGCTGTGGATATACCTGCTCACGCTCTAGCTGCATGGTCGCGTTTTCCGAACCGCAAAAGCTGGGACCACTTTTGCTGGAAACGCTCTAACCAGCGCCGAGCTTTTCCACGATTGCGCGCGCCATGGCGCGCAGCGCCTGCGCCTCGGGGCCTTCGGGGTCGGCGGCGACGGTCGGCCGGCCCGCATCGGCGGCTTCGCGCATGGGCATGACCAGCGGAATCTCGCCGAGGAAGTCGAGCTCCAATTCGCGCGCCGCTTCGCGGGCGCCGCCATGGCCGAAAATATCGTAGCGGTTGCCGGTGTCGGGGGCGATGAAATGGCTCATGTTCTCGACGACGCCGAGGATAGGCACGTCGAGCCGGCGGACCATGTCGATGGCCTTGCGCGCATCGATCAGCGCCAGCTCCTGCGGCGTCGAGACGATCACCGCCCCAGCCACAGGCGTCTGCTGGAACAGCGAGATATGGATGTCGCCGGTGCCGGGCGGCAGGTCGACCACCAGCACGTCGAGCTCGCCCCAGGCCGTCTCGCGCAGCAATTGGCGCAGGGCGGCGCTGGCCATGGGGCCGCGCCAGACAACGGCCTGGCCGGGCTCGAGCATGGCCCCGATCGACATGGCCTTGATGCCGTAGGCGGTGTGAGGCGTGAAGATGCCGTCCTCGCGCATGGCGGGGCGACCCTCGAGCCCGAGGATGCGCGGCACGGAGGGGCCGTAAAGATCGGCGTCGAGCAGGCCGACCGACAGGCCCTCGGCGCTGAACGCCAGCGCAAGATTGGCGGCGACGGTCGACTTGCCGACCCCGCCCTTGCCCGAGCCGACGACGACGATTTTTCTGATGCCGGGTACGGGCTGGCGTACGGGGCCGGTGCGCGCCGACTGGGAGGCCGTCGCCGGCGCCCGGTCGGCGGTGAGCGAGACCATGACCTTGCGCCCGCCGGCCGCCTGCCCGGCCACTGCCTGCGCCGCCTCGCGCGCCGGGCCGAACGCGGCCTGCATGCCCGGCTCGACGGCGATGGCGAAGGCCACCGCGCTCCGGGTGACGATGATCTCGGAGAGGCCGGGATAGTCGGCAAGGGTGCCGCCGCCCGGCACTTCCACCGTGCCGAGCGCTGCACGAATGCGTGCGGCGAGCTCGGAATCGACCATCAGGCTATCCGGCTGATCGCCTCGGAGCGCCGGGCGCTCCGAGATTTTGCCAGGGGGTCGGATCTGTCCAGAAAACGCGGCGCACTTTTTGGTCCGATGCCTAGATGATCGACTGACCGGTCGACTTCCAGTCCTTGACGAAGGCGTCGAGGCCGGACTTGGTCAGCGGGTGGTCTGCGAGCTTCTTGATCACCGCCGGGGGAATGGTCGCGACGTCCGCGCCGGCAAGGGCCGCCTGGGTGACGTGGTTGGGCGAGCGGATCGAAGCGGCGAGGATCTGGGTCTCGAAATTGTAGTTATCGTAGATGGTGCGGATCTGCTCGATCAGTTCCATGCCGTCGAGATTGATGTCGTCCAGCCGGCCAATGAAGGGCGAGATGTAGTTGGCCCCGACCTTGGCCGCCAGCAGCGCCTGGTTGGGCGAGAAGCACAGCGTGACATTGGTCTTGATGCCTTCGCCCGAGAAGGTCTTGGTCGCCTTGAGGCCGGCAAGCGTGAGCGGCAGCTTGACGACGACGTTCTCGGCCAGCGCGGCCAGTACGCGGCCTTCGGCGATCATGCCGTCATATTCGGTGGCGGCGACCTCGGCCGAGACCGGGCCGGGCACGATGGTGCAGATTTCCTTGACCACTTCCTTGAAATCGCGACCCGACTTGGCGACGAGCGAAGGGTTGGTGGTCACGCCGTCGAGCAGGCCTGCCTCGTGCAGTTCCTGGATTTCCTTGATCTCGGCGGTATCGACGAAGAATTTCATGTTTTCCTCCTGTGCAGGGCCCGACCGACGGGCCTGCGGTCATGGCTGTCGCGTCGTCAGGATCTACCCGGCGGCGGCGAGGATGGCATCGGCAAGCTGGCCCACGCGGTCCTCGGGTATGCCCGCAACGTTAATGCGGCTGTCCCCGATCATATAGATACCGTTTTGGGCTTTCAGAAGGTCGACCGTGGCCGGCGGCAGGCCCAAAAGCGAAAACATGCCGCGATGGGTGGCGACGAAGTCGAAATCCGTGGCGTTGGAGCGCTGGCGGATGGCGGCGGCGAGCTGTTCACGCAGCCCGATCATGCGCTGGCGCATCTGTTCGAGTTCGGCGATCCATTCGGCCTTCAGGACGGGATCCTCGAGGATGACGCGGATGATCTCGGCGCCATGGTCGGGCGGCTGCGAATAGGCGGCACGCACGAGATTGAGAAGCTGCGAGTTGACGGTATTGGCCGAAGCCTCGTCGCGCGCGAGGATGATCGCCGCGCCGACGCGCTCGCGATAGAGGCCGAAATTCTTCGAGGCCGAGAAGGCGACCAGCGCCTCGGGCACGGTTTCGAGCACTTTGCGGGTGCCATAGGCGTCGGCTTCGAGGCCGTCACCGAATCCGAGATAGGCCAGGTCGATGAAGGGCAGAGCGCCGGTGCGCGCCAGCGAGGCCGCGACCTTGTCCCACTGCTCGGGCGTCAGATTGGCGCCGGTCGGGTTGTGGCAGCAGCCATGCAGCAACACGACATCGTCCGGGCCGAGCTTTTCCAGCGCGGCCAGCATGTCGTCGAACTTCACGCCACGCGTCGCGGCATCGAAATAGGGATAGCTCGCCGTCTTGAGCCCGAGATTTTCGACGATCGGCTTGTGATTGGGCCAGGTCGGGTCGGACAGCCACACCGTGGCGTTGGGCCGGGCGCGCCTGACGAGCTGGGTGAGCACCCAGAGCGCGCCGGTGCCGCCGGGGGCCTGCACGGCGCGCACGCGCTCGCGCGGCACGGAATCGCCGAGCGCCAGATCGAGCACGCCGGCGCAAAAACCCTTGTTCCCGGCGATGCCGAGATAGGTCTTGGTGGTGCCGTCGGCGAGCATTTTCGCCTCGGCTTTCCTGACGGCGGAGAGGATCGGGGTGCGGCCGGCGGCGTCCTTGTAGACACCGACGCCGAGGTCGATCTTGCCGGGGCGTGTATCGGCGGCGAATTCGCCCATCAGCGCAAGGATCTTGTCGCCGGGCGCCGGGGTCAGGGTCTCGAACATGGAAGGATCGAACGGGAAAGGAAACGGGACGCCGCCTTTATAGGCGGCGCGGAGCGAATGTCCATCAGCGTTTGAGCCCGCGGCGGTCGAGTTCGGCGATCAATTCGGGGACGAGCGCGAACAGATCGCCCACCAGCACCAGGTCGGCGATTTTCGCCAGCGGCGCCTCGGGGTCGGTGTTGATGGCGAGGATGGTTTTGGCGCCCTGGATGCCGGCGAGATGCTGCAAGGCGCCGGAAATGCCGATGGCGACATAGAGATCGGGAGCGATAATCTTGCCGGTCTGGCCGATCTGCCAGTCGTTCGGCGCATAGCCGGCATCGACCGCGGCACGCGTGGCACCCACGGCGGCGCCGAGGGCGGCGGCCAGTTGTTCGACCAGCGCGAAACCCTGCTTCGAGCCGACCGAAACGCCACCGGCGACGACGATGCGCGCCGTGGCGAGATCCGCCAGCCCGCCTTCGGTGCGGTGCTCGGCGATCAGGCGGACGGCGGATTCGACCGGCGACACCGCAAGCGTCTCGATCGGTGCCGGTGCCTGGCGAGCGACGGGAGTGAAGGCGGAGGCGCGCAGGGTCAAAAGATTCGGCGACTGGTGGGACAGCACGGTTTCGAGCGCGTTGCCGGCATGGATCGGGCGTACGAAGCGCTCGGGTGAGAGGATTTCGACCACGTCGGTCACCGGCATCACGTCGAGCCGCGCGGCAAGGCGGGGCATGACGTCGCGCCCTGTCGCGGCGGAGGCGGCGACGAGGTGTGTGTGGCGCGGGGCGAAGGTTTCGAGCAGCGGCACCAGCACGTCGGCGGCGGGCATGGCAAGCTCGGGCTGGTCGGCGACCAAGACGCGTGCAACGCCGGCCAGCACCGCCGCCTCTTCGGCGGCGGCGGCCAGATCCAGGCCGGCGACCAGCAGATCGACCGGCCCGAGCAGCGCCGCGCCCGTCACGATGCGCGCGGTAGCCGGGGAGAGCCGGCCCAGATCGTGCTCGGCGAGGACCAGAATGCTCATGGCGCCGCCTCGATCTCGGCGAGGCAGGCGGCGATGGCATCGGCGAAGGCGCCAATATCGGGCGCACGTGTCCCCCCGCTGCGTCCGGACGGGGTCGTGACCGATTCGACGGTCAGTCGCGGGGTGAGATCGATGCCGAAATCGGCGGCGGGCCGGGTGGCGAGCGGCTTGGCGCGGGCTTTCATCACCATGGGCAGCGCCACGTTGCGCGGCATGTTGAGACGCAGATCGGCGGTGACGATGGCGGGGAGCGGCAGGGCGATGTCGATGCGGCCGAAATCGATTTCGCGGGTGACGTTCAGCGTGTCGTTCTCGATCGAAACGGAGGAGGCGAAGGTCGCCTGCGGCCAGTCGAGCAGCCCGGCCAGCATCTGGCCGACATGGTTGGAATCATCGTCCACGGCCTGCTTGCCGAGCAGCACGAGGTCAGGCTGTTCCTCGGCGACGATGGCGGCGAGCAGCTTGGCAATGGCGAGGGTTTCGAGCCGGCCTTCCGCTTCGACATGCACGCCGCGATGCGCGCCCATGGCGAGGGCGGTCCGGATGATTTCGGCCGTGCCCTCGGGGCCGATGGAGACCGCGACGATCTCGTCGGCGCTGCCGGCCTCGACGAGTTGCACCGCCGCCTCGACGGCATGCTTGCAGAACGGGTTCATCGACAGGCGCTGGCCGGCGGTGTCGACGCCGCTGCCATCGGGTTTGACGCGCACCCGCCCGGCATGGTCGAGCACGCGCTTGATCGCAACGACAATCCTGCGTCCCATCCGCATCTCCGTGACTGGCGCGGTTTTAGGCGCATTGGTCTCTGGGCGACAAGCGCAGCGGCGCAGAATCCGCCCAATCGTGCTCCCTTGGCGCCGGTGGCCAAAACAAAACTGGAAATGCGGCCAAGCAGTTGACGGCATCGTCAAGCTTGGCGGACACTGGACGTCAATTCCGAACCGGAGCCGAAATGCCCATCCTCAACCGCATTGCCGATTTCCACGGCGAGATCGCTCAATGGCGGCAAGACTTCCATCGCCACCCCGAATTGCAGTTCGACGTGCATCGCACCGCCGGCAAGGTGGCGCAATTGCTGCGCGAATTCGGCTGCGACGAGGTGGTCACCGGGATCGGGCGCACCGGCGTCGTGGCGCTGATCCATGGCAGGCGCGGCACGTCCGATCGCGTCATCGGGCTGCGGGCCGACATGGACGCGCTGCCGATCACCGAGCGCAGCGGGCATGCCTATGCCAGTGCCACGCCGGGGCGCATGCATGCCTGCGGGCATGACGGGCATACGGCCATGCTGCTCGGGGCGGCGAAATATCTCGCCGAGACGCGCAATTTCGCCGGCACGGTGGCGCTGATCTTCCAGCCCGCCGAGGAAGGCGGCGGCGGCGGGCGCGAAATGGTGCGCGAAGGGCTGATGGAGCGTTTTTCCATCGCCGAGGTCTATGGCATGCACAACATGCCCGGCATCGCCGCCGGCCATTTCGCCATCCGTCCGGGGGGCATCATGGCGGCGTCGGACCAGTTCACCATCGAGATCGAAGGCCGCGGCGGCCATGCGGCACGCCCGCATGCCACCATCGACCCGCTGATCGTCGCCGCGCAGATGACGACGGCGATGCAGACCGTGGTGTCGCGCAATGTCGATCCGCTGCGGCCGGCCGTGGTCTCTGTCACCATCATCGAGGCGGGCGAGGCGTTCAACGTCATCGCGCGCACGGCGCGGCTCAAGGGCACGCTGCGCGCGCTCGACACTGAAACGCGCAAATTCTTGCCCGAAAGGCTCGGCGAGTTCGTGCCCGCCTTCGCGCAGAGCTTCGGGGCGACGGCGCGCTTTTCCTATCATCCGGGCTATCCGGTGACGGTGAACAGCGTTGCCCAGACCGACTTCGCCGCCGCGACGGCCCGCGAGGTCGTGGGCGAGGATCGCGTCGATGCGAATGTCGATGCGACCATGGGCGGGGAGGACTTTTCCTTCATGCTCGAGGCCCGCCCGGGCGCCTATATCTTCCTCGGCAACGGGGATTCGAGCGAACTCCATACCGATACCTACGACTTCAACGACGACGTGCTGCCGGTCGGCGCCAGCTATTGGGTCCGACTGGCGGAGACGGCGCTGGCGCCGGGCTGAGCCGGTCAGAAGCAAGACCCATGAACGACTTCCTGACCGCTGCGCCGCGCGTGGCCCTCACCTTTGCGATCTCGGCCCTGTGCGGGCTGGCCGGCCACTATGCCGGCCTGCCCGCCGGGATGCTGGTGGGGGCGGCGATGGGCGTGGCGGCGGCCGCCATCGCCGGATTGCCGGTGGTGCTGCCGGCGGCGCTGCGCAACGCCACCTTCCTGCTGGTCGGCATGTCGATGGGCGCGGCCGTGGCGCCGGACAGCCTGTCGCTGGTGGCGCAATGGCCGGTCAGCATCGCCGGGCTGGCGCTGGAGCTGATCCTGATCATCTCCATCACCGGCTGGATGCTGACGCGATTCTTCGGGCTCGACGCGGGAACGGCCTATATGAGCTCGTTTCCGGGGCATCTGTCGTTCGTGATGAGCATCGCCTCGGCCGGGGTGGGCGAGCCGCGGCAGATCATCATGATCCAGGTCATCCGCCTGCTGATGCTGACCATCGCGGTGCCGATCGGAGCGCTGTTCCTGCCGATCGGGGAGAGCATCGAAGCGGTGGCCGCGGCGCCTAAAGTGCTGGATCCGCTGGGTATTGCCCTGCTCGCCGCGGCCTGCGTGGCGGTCAGCCTGGTCTTCGAAAAACTGAGCATCCCCGCGGGTTTCGTGTTGGGGTCGATGGCGGCGGCGACGGTGGGGAAGCTGGCGGGGCTTTATGACGCCGTGCTGCCCGAACCGATGGTGATGGTGACCTTCATCGCCATCGGCGCGCTGATCGGGGTGCGGTTCGTGGGCATGACCTGGGACGAGTTCAAGCGCATCGCCTTCGGGGGATTGATCGCGACGCTGATCACCGTGGGAATAACGACGACCATCTCGGCACTGATAAGTCTTTGGGTAGACATGCCTTTCGGCCAGATCTGGCTCGGGCTGTCGCCCGGAGGCCTCGAGGCGATGGGTGCGCTGACGCTGGCGCTGGGCTATGATACGGCGTTCGTCGCCGCGCATCACGTGCTGCGGCTGCTGATGCTGAGCTTCGCCATTCCGGGCGTCGTGGTGCTGATCCGCCGGCAGATGCGGCGCGAACTTGCCGGGACGCCGCCACAATCATGAACGATAGCTGAACGCATTCTGAACGGAGCCACTCCATGATCCGAACCGCAATCGCCGTCGCCGGACTGACGCTGGTCCTGGGCACCAGTTCCGCCTTCGCACAGGCCGCATGCTTTTTGCCCGGACCGGCCATCGACATGCGCTCGAGCTGGGGCGAGCGTGATACGCGCTTCACCGAGCGCGACCAGAACGAACTCGACCGCCAGCGCCTGCGGCGCGTCGGGGTCCAGGCCTATTCGACCGAGCGCTGGGGCGGGTGCATAAGGGCCTTCATCGCCGAGCCGGGCGGCAGCACGCGCATGGAGCTCTATAACCCGCAGACGCTGATGCGGGTCTACTGAGCGTTTCCAGGATAGCTGGACACCACCTATCCTGGAAACGCTTTAGGCCACCGCGCTCGGGAGCGGATCGCCGGCGAAATGCGCCTCGAGGTTGGCCATGACGAGGTCTCCCATGCCCTTGCGGGTCTGGTAGGAGGCGCTGCCGTGGTGGGGGGAGAGGACGACGTTCTCCAGCGTGCGCAGCGCCTGGGGCACTTCGGGCTCGTTCTCGAACACGTCGAGCGCGGCGCCGCCCAGCCCGCCGGATTGCAACAGCTCGATCATCGCCTTCTCGTCGATCAGCGTGCCGCGCGCCATGTTGACGACGGCGCCCCGGGGGCCGAGCGCTTCGAGGACTTCGCGCGAGACGAGGCCCTGGGTCGACTTGCCGCCAGGGGCGATGACGACGAGCCAGTCGCTGTCGCGGGCCATGTCGACGAGGTTGCTGTAATAGACATAGGGCTCGCGCTGCTGATGGCGGCGGCCGAAATAGGCGATGCGCATCTTCATCGCCTGCAGGCGCTGGGCGATCTCCTTGCCGATGCGCCCCAGCCCGATGATGCCGACCGTCTTGCCGCTCAATTCGGAGAACAGGCCCATCTCGCCGGCGGACCACTTGCCGTCGCGCACGAAGCGGTCGGCCTGGGGGATGCGGCGCGCGAGAGCGATCATCAGGCCGACGGTCAGCTCGGCCACGGCGTCGTTGAGCACGTCCGGCGTATTGGTGACGCGGATGTTGCGCGCCTTGGCGGCGACGGTGTCGACGGTGTCGTAGCCGACGCCGAAATTGGCGATGATCTCGAGATTGGGCAGCC
>JAEWHZ010000234.1 GCA_023387585.1 Pseudomonadota bacterium | reverse complement strand
TACGCAGCACTGAAACACTCACGCTCGACGCCACCGGCCGATCCGGCCTCGTCACCGACCGGCTGCTGCCGGCTTCTGTTATGCCCGCGAAAGTGACCGCCAAGCGCTAAGAGGGGCTTAAGCCGGGGGCCCCGCTCCCCCTTCAATCTGGGCGTAGCGTAAACAAGCCGTTGCCCGCGATCGCGCTGCATTTGATGAAAATTTTAGCGAATTGCCGCAGATCGGCTTAAAGGCGCGCCGCTAGTTTCGGGGACACTTCGAACCACCCATCGGGAAGCGCCATGTTCATCCTGCGCTCGCTGTTCTGGCTCAGCCTCGCCTTCATCGTCATCAAGCCGCAGGTCGAGCTCGACGCCGCAGCCCTCGCCGACCAGGCCATGGCCACCGGCTCGCAGATCGCCCGTACCCAGATCGCCGCCGTCGAATGCGGCAATCTGGCCTGTGCCGGCGGCCAGGCCGTGCTGTCCGCCGCCTTCGCCGCGCCCGCGGCCGATCCCGTTGAGGCCGAGCCGGCCGCCCCCGCCGTACCCCTGCCCCGGCGCCGCCCGGGTTGACCGGATGAACCGGCAAGTTTTCCCGGCCCCGCTCTAGCCGGAGGCCCCGGCACCGCCTAAATAGCGGCCATGAGCACGCCCGAAGCCTATACCGAGATCGCCGATACGCTGACCTTCCTCGACGACTGGGAGGAGCGCTACGGCTTCATCATCGAGCTGGGCAAGCAGTTGCCGCCGCTGGCCGAGCATGAGCGCTCGGACGCCAACAAGGTGCGCGGCTGCGCCAGCCAGGTTTGGCTGGTCTCCGAAGTCGCCCCGTCTGATTCGGGTCCGGTCATCACCCTGCGCGGCGAGTCCGACGCCATGATCGTGCAGGGCCTCGTCGCCGTCCTGATCGCGCTTTATTCCGGCCGCCCGGCCGACGAAATCGCCGCCACCGACGCGCTCGCCGCCTTCGACGAGATCGGCCTGCGCGAGCATCTCACCAGCCAGCGCGCCAACGGACTCGCCTCCATGGTCGCCCGCGTCCGTGCCGAAGCCCAGGCCATCGCCGCCGCCTGATCAGCTCCAGTCCTGCGGCCTTTCCCCCAGCCACCCTCTCTGCCGGCCGCGCTCCGGCCCCTGCGCCGTCGCCGCCAGTCCCATGCGCCGCGCCAGCAGTTCCAGCGCCAGCCGCAGCACCAGCTTGGCGCTGCGCCGCGGCAGGGCGCGTTCATGCTCCACCTGCTGCAAACCCTTGAGCAGCCCGCACACATCGAGCGCTACCCCCGCCATCTCGTCGGGCAGGTCGGCCAGCAGGTCGCCCAGCCTTCTTCGCGCATCGAGCGCGCTGCCGGCCACCTCGCCGGCCGCCCCTGCACCGTTTCGTCCCGGCAGGCGCGCGGGATCGTAGGACAGGGTGACGCGCGGATTCATCCGCGCCCGCTCGGTCAGAACCCGCAGCCTTTCGCCGGCCTCGACCTGGTGCGGCGCGAGGAAGGCGGGCTCGCCGCCGCCCGGCCGGGCCAGCCGCCCCAGTGGCGATTCGGCAATGTTCAGCCAGCCCTCGCCGGCCGGCACGATGTCTTCGCGTGCCTGCCGCATCGCCGGCAGCGCCCCGCCCTCGTCCAGTGCCGTCCGCGTCAGCCAGGCCCGCGCCGCCGACCCCGCCTCCAGTGCCGTGCCGCGCCCGCTTAGCACGCCGTCATGCATCAGCCGCGAGAGGGCTTCGTCCTCCAGCGTCACCGTCATACGGTTGCGGGTCGCGCTGATGCCGTGCGCCTGGCGCTTTAAATCCGCGCCGGCCAGCACCAGCCGCACGAACCGCCTTTGCACGCTGCGATCACCGGTCATTCGCCGTCGAGCCCTTCGATCAAATCCTCGAGCCCGATTAGCATGGCATCGAATTTTTCGTCGTCGCGCATGTCCTCGACCAGATGGCAGGCATATGAGACAGTAGTCCTATCGCGACCGAAAGCGAGCGCGACCTCGGACATGGGCATTTCCTGCGTCGTATGCGTCAGATACATCGCCACCTGCCGCGCCCGGGCGATCTCCTCCTTGCAGCGCGACGGCGCCAGCATCGCTTCTGCATTGATTTTCATATGTTTCGCAACAAGTTGCATGATGGCACGAACCTTCGTGCCCTGCCGCACCGGCACACGCCCCGGCCTTGCGACCGGCACCTGTACCCGAAAAGCCACCGTCTGCATGAAACCTCCCGAAATAGGATTAATTTCCTATGACGAGAGACTGCCGCAAGACAAGGTGACCGGGGATAAGTTATGCCGCAACAGGCCTCGATGCTGTCAAAACATGGCGGCAGCCTGTGGCTGCACCGATCATGCCAGCCTTAAAAACGAAAGGCCCCGCACGTTCGGTGCGGGGCCTTTCGAAAAATCACCAGCGGATCGGATCAGGCGGCAACCTTGCGGCCGAGCCCGTTCTCCTTGGCCAGCTTGGAGCGGGTCGCCGAATAGTTCGGCGCGACCATCGGGTAATCCACCGGAAGACCCCACTTCTCGCGGTATTCCTCCGGCGAGAGATTGTAATGCGTACGCAGGTGGCGCTTGAGGGACTTGAACTTCTTTCCGTCCTCGAGGCAGATGATGTAGTCGGGCGTGACCGACTTCTTCACCGGTACTGCGGGCCTGAGTTCCTCGACGACGACCGGGGCCTCATTGCTTGCCAGGCCCTTGAGCGCCGTATGGACCTCGGCGATCAGTTTCGGCAGATCGATAGGAGAAACCGAATTGTGGCTGACATAGGCCGAGACGATATCGGCACTCAGTTCCACGAGATCGACGTCGGGTGCAGGCGTGATGCCGGCGGCTTCGCTCATAATTCAACCTTTCATTAAACTTGTTTCGGCGCAATTGAATCTGCACCGCTTCATGCGAGTGTTATGCGTCCAAATTGCGGCTGGCAAGATGGACAAAGACTTGCTCGCCAATAAATCCTTCAGTCACGCGCTCGCGAAAGAACGTCCTGCTCAGCAACGTCGTCGCATTGCGTGGCCGGGGCGGGGTCATAGCCGGCCTTCAGGCTGGCCCGCGCCAGAAGATGGGCAGAAACGGGCGTGGTCAGCAGCAAGAAGAACAATGCGACGATTGCCCGCAGCGCCACGGCGACATCGAGCGACACCAGCGCGATTGCCACCAGGATGAAGCCCGTTCCGACCGCGCCGGCCTTCGAGGCGGCATGCATGCGCGTATAGACGTCGGGCAGGCGCAGCATGCCGAGCGCCGCCAGCACGCAGAACAGGGTGCCGACGAGGATCAGCGCCGCCGCAATATATTGCACGAGCTGATAGACCATCACGCCTTCTCCGATTCCGCGGGCGGTTCGACAGCCTTCCGCGCCGAGCCGCGCCGCCACAGATAGCGCGCAAAGGCAACGGTAGCGAGAAAGCCCATCAGCGCCAGCGCGATGGCGATATCGAGATAGATATAAAGCCCGGTGCGCACGGCCAGCACGGCGATGAAGCCCATGCCGAGCACGGTCATCAGGTCGAGCGCCAGGATGCGGTCGGCCGATGTCGGGCCCAGCGCCAGCCGCGCCAGCGTCAGCAGCAGCGCGACGCCGAGCCCGATCAGGCCGGTCAGCGTGGCCAGATCCAGCGCCTCAGTCCCGCTCATCGAACACCTCCCTGATCGGAGCCTCGAAGCCGGTCTTGATCCCGGCGATCAGCGCCTCGCGATCCTCCAGCGTCAGGGCGTGCACGATCAGCACCGATTTGTCCTCCGACACGTCGACGCTCAGCGTGCCCGGTGTCAGCGTCACCATGCTGGCCAGAAGGGTGATCTGCCCGTCGGCCTCGAGATCGAGCGGCACGGCGACGAAGGCCGGGCGCAGCTTTCCCGCCATGTTCGGATCGACGACCACCAGGGCGACACGTACGGCGCTCATCACCATTTCGCCCAGGAACACCACGAACAGCCGCGCCCCGCGCCTGAGCTGGCGCAGGGCGCGGGGCGGCGCCATCCGGCCGCGCAGCAGGAACAGCGCCAACACGCCGATACCGAGCCCGAGCAGCAGGTTCTCCAGCGTGAACGTGCCGGTGATCGCCGCCCACATCAGCGCCAGCACGCCGGCGAGGCCCATCAGGTTCATGGCGCAACCTCCATTTCGGGCAACGGCGGCAGGCCGATAGCGGCGATATAGCGTTCGGGGTTCAGCATGTCCCCGGCGCCCCGCCCGAGCGATTCGAACAGCGCGTTCGGCCACAGCCCGGCCGCCGCGATGATGCCGACAAGAACCAGGCTCGCCAGCACGCCCGTGAGACGCTGGCGCAGAGATAGCCGCACCAGCGCCGCCGTCCCGTGCTCGGAGCCCGGCCCCTCGGGCGCGTTGCGCCAGAACACATGCGCCCACAGCCGCGCCCCCGCGATCAGCGTCAGCCAGGCGTTGACGACGAGCGCCGCGACCAGCACCGCCGCGCCCCAGTCAACGCCCTCGGCGCCCAGTGCGCCGATACCGGCCTCGATCAGCATCAGCTTGGGCCAGAAGCCGAGAAAGGGCGGCACGCCCGCCGCCGCCAGCACCAGCACGAAGAACATCACCGACAGCCATGAATTCGCACCATAGATGCCGCCCATCTGCCGGGTGTCGCGCGCCCCGCTCACCCGCTCGATCAGCCCGGCCACCAGATAGAGCGCGGTCATGGTCAGCATGGCATGAAGGATATAAAAGCTCGCCCCCGTCGCCCCGGCCGG
Source organism: Pseudomonadota bacterium (assembly GCA_023387585.1). Taxonomy (GTDB): domain Bacteria; phylum Pseudomonadota; class Alphaproteobacteria; order Rhizobiales; family Devosiaceae; genus Devosia. Next base: position 9,340 of record JAEWHZ010000234.1, on the reverse strand, counting down.
GCCGGGCAGCGCGATGCCCGCCAGCACCACGCCGATGCCGCCGATCACCAAAAAGCCGATGGCACGACGCAGATTGGTCTCGGCGATAGCCCCGAGCGGGGCGATCACCAGCGTCGTCACCGCGAGCGCCAGCACCACCGGCGCGAAGGCCTCGGCGCCCTGCGGGAACAGGAACAGCATGGCGCGCATCAGCGCATAGATGCCGACCTTGGTCAGAAGCCCGGCAAACAGCGCCGAAACCGCCGGATGGGGCGTGTGATAGGAGGCCGGCAGCCAGGCGTTGACCGGAAACGCGGCCGCCTTGGTGCCGAAGGCGAGCAGCAGCAGCCCGACCACGCCGACGACGCCGATCGGATTGGCCTCGGGCACGCGGCGCACGATGTCGGCCATGTTCAGCGTGCCGAGCAGCGCATGGGTGATGCCGAGCGCAAGCAGGAACAGCGCCGTGGCGATGTAGTTGGGAAAGCCGTATTTCACCGCCCCGTCGAGCTGCACCCTAGTGCCGCCCACCACCAGCAGCCCGAACGAGGCGACCAGCATCACCTCGAACCACACATAGAGGTTGAAGAAGTCGCCGGTCAGGAAGGCTCCGGTCACCCCGGCGAGCAGCAGCAGCACGAGGGCGTATTTCCCTTCCGTCTCGTCGGGATCCATCGCCATGTAGAGCACCGTCACCAGCCCGACAAAGGCGGCGGCGAGCGCGAAGATGACGCCCAGCGTATCGGCGACGAAACTGATGCCGAAGGGCGGCAGCCAGTTGCCCATGGTCATGGCGAAGGGGCCGGTTTCCAGCACCCGCGCGAGCACCGCCGCCTCCATGCCGACCACGCCGGCCAGCGCCAGCATGGCGAGCCCCGGCTGCCAGGCGGTGCGTCCGCGCGCCATCAGCAGCACGGCCGCGCCGATCAGCAGCACCGCCATCGGCGCCACCAGCAGCCAGTCGGCCGGCGCGGTGGCGCCCTCGATCATGGCCAGCGGAATTTCGGTTCCGATCATCGTCAATAGCTCAGGGGCGGCCGGCAGCCGTCGACCGGCTCGGCCTCGCGCATGGTGTCGGTGTCGTCGGCGTCCATCGCCTGATAGGCGCGCAGCGACAGCACCAGCAGGAAGGCGAAGATGGAAAAGCCGATGACGATGGCGGTCAGCACCAGCGCCTGCGGCAGCGGGTTGGCCACCGGCCCGTCCGGCGCCGTCAGCCCGGGCGGTACGATAGGCGCCCCCTCGCGCATCAGGCGCCCGCCGGTGAAGATCAACAGGTTGATGCCGTTGCCGAACACGACGACGCCGAGCAGCATGCGGATCACCGCGCGCGACAGCATGAAATACACCCCGACCGCGATGAACAGCCCGATCAGCATGGCGATGGCCGACTCGATCATTCCCGCTCCTCCCCATCGTCCCCGAGCGCCAGCGCCACCCCGCTCAGGGTGCCGAACACCACGAGGAACACGCCGATATCGAACAGCATCGGCGTCGACAGCGCCACCACGCTGGTGCCGATCTCGAGGTTCAGCCACAGGCTGGTCATGAACGGCGCCGCAGCGAATAGAGACAGCACGCCCGAAAGCCCGGCCAGCGCCAGTCCCGCCCCGGCATAGGAGATCGGGGCGAAGCGCAGCGCCCGGCGCACCTCTTCCACCCCGGCGGCCATGCCGTATACCGCCATGGAAGACGCCGCGATCAGCCCGCCGATGAAGCCGCCGCCGGGCTCGTTGTGCCCGCGCAGGGTCACATAGACGGCGAACACCACCATGATGACGACCAGAAGCGGGGCGACGGTGCGCAGGATCAACGTGTTCATGCCCCCGCCTCCCGCTTCGCCGCCCGGTGGCGCAGCAGTGCCAGGATGGCGATGCCCGCCCCCATCACCACCGAAATCTCCCCGAGCGTATCGAAGCCGCGATAGTCGACCAGGATGACGTTGACGATGTTGGAGCCATGCGCCACCGGCACGCTGGTCGCCAGATAAAGGTCGGACACATAGGTGCTGAACGGTCCGGCCAGCACGTTGAGCAGTAGCACCGACACCCCCGCCCCGCACAGCAGGGCGATGGTGCCGTCGCGCGCCACGTCCTCGAACGGGCGGTGATCGCGCTCGTCGAGCCGCAGCCGCGTCATCACCAGCGTCAGGATCACCACCGACAGGATTTCCACCATGAACTGGGTGAAGCCGAGGTCCGGCGCGCCGTAGAGCAGAAAGATCAGGGCCACGGCGATGCCCTGCACGCCGAGCGACAGGATCGCCGTCAGCCGGTTGCGCGCGAACAGCAGCGCCATCAGCCCGCCCACCGCCAGCGCGATCACCAGCCATTCATAGGACAGGATATCGGGCCAGCGCAGCACCGCGGACCAGTCGCCCCAGGCATCCAGCGGCAGCCCGAAGCCGCCCATCAGCGCCAGCGGCGCCACCAGCGCCAGGGCGAGCCCGGCGAACAGCACCACCATATAGAGCTCGAGTCTTCCATGATGCAGCACCCGCGTTACCGCCCCTGCAAAACGGATCAGCCCGAACATGAAGCCGTCGAACCCGGCATCGAAGCTGAAGACGACGCGGGCATTGGTGCGCCGCAATTGCGCGCGCAGGCGCGAGGCGCCGAGATAGACCGCAACCGCGAGAGCCCATGTCGCGAGCGAGGCCCAGAACACCGGCCGCGTTGGATCGATCGCCAGCGTCAAGGCCGTTTCCGGCGCCGCGCCCAGTATCGCCCCGCCCGCCGGCACCAGCATGGTTGCATCGAGCCAGCCCGTCGCGATCGCCAGCACCAGCCCGCCGATCCCGAGCAGCAGCGACCCGGCCAGCAGCCCCGGCGAGCCCTCGCGCGCGGCGCGGGGCGTTGCCAGCGTCGTGCCGATGAAGGGGCGCAGCGCCACCACCAGGATCACCCCGGCCAGCAGCGCATTGCCCAGCACCAGCACCGCCAGCGCCAGAAGTTCCGAGCCGGAGAAACCGATGAGACCGAGATACATCTCGTCCTTGGCCAAATAGCCCAGCGTCAGCGGCGCGCCGAGCGCGCTCAGCGCCGCCAGCCCGGCGGCGGCGAAGGTCAGCGGCATCCTGCGCCCCAGCCCTGACAACGAGGTGATCTCGCGCGTTCCGGTCTGGTGGTCGATGGTGCCGATCACCATGAACAGCGCCGCCTTGTAGAGCGCATGGGCGAGGAAATAGACCACCATGCCGGCAATGGCGTAGTCGCCGCCGATGCCGATCAGCATCACCAGCAGGCCGAGCGAGGCCAGCGTCGTCTGCGCCAACATCTGCTTGAGGTCGGTCTGGCGTAGCGCCGCCGTGGCGCCCCATAGCAGCGTCACCGCGCCGACGCTCATCAGCACCACGGTCCAGATTTCGGTGCCGCCGAGCAGCGGCGTCATCCGCGCCAGAAGGTACACCCCGCCCTGCACCATGGCCGCCGAATGCAGGAACGCCGAGACCGGGGTCGGCGCCTCCATGGCGTTGGGCAGCCAGAAATGGAACGGGAACTGCGCCGATTTGGTGAAGGCCGCCGCCAGCACCAGCGCCAGCACCACGCCGTAGAGCTCGCTGCCCGCCAGCTCGGCGGCGAAGGGCGTCAGCTCCGAGATGTTCCAGCTTCCGGTCGCGGTGTGCAGCAGCACGGCGGCGACCAGCAGGCACAGCCCGCCCAGATTGGTGATCACCAGCGCCTGCGTCGCCGCCCGCCGTGCCGCCTGCCGGGCATGGTCGAATCCGATCAGGAGGAAGGAGGTGATCGAGGTCAGTTCCCAGAACAGGAACAGCGTCAGCACAGAATCCGAGATCACCAGCCCCAGCATGGCGCCCATGAAGGCGAGCATGAAGCCGAAGAACCGCCCCTGATGCCTGTGCCCGGCGAGATAGGCGCCGGAATAGACGAGAATCAGCGTGCCGATACCCGAAATGGTCAGCGCGAACAGCAGCGCCAGCCCGTCCAGCATGAAGCTCAGCGCGATGCCATGGGCCGGGATCCAGTCGATGCTCGCCGTCACAGGCACGCCCCCCGCCACCCCGGGCAGCAGGCCGAGAAGGAACAGGAAGATGCTTGCCGGGATCGCCGCCAGCACCCAGCCCGCATAGCTGCCCAGAACACGCTGGATGGTGGGGGCGAGAATTGCGGCAATGAACGGAGCGATCGCCACCAAAGCGATGCTGGCGTCCAGCGAGGGTCCCAAGATACTGCCTCGATGTTGCGGGATTTTCGGTGGCGCGAGATTAGCGATTGACCGCCCGAGCACAAGCCAAATCGGCCCTCGCCCCCACAAAGTGGAAGCCGGGGCTGGCACAGTCGGCCCCTCATGCCTAAATCTGATGCTCGCAAAGGAGATTAGCCGTGGCCGAGACCTTCAAAGTCGAAAAATCCGATTCCGAATGGCGCGCCGAGCTGACCGAGGACCAATACAGGGTCACCCGCGAGCACGGCACCGAGCGGGCCTTCTCCCATCCGCTCAACCTCGAAAAGCGCGACGGGCTCTATCACTGCGTCGCCTGCGGACAGGCGCTGTTCACCGCAGACACCAAATATGAGAGCGGCTCGGGCTGGCCCAGTTTTTACCAGCCGATCTCGCCCGATGTCGTCGGCAAGACGGTCGACCGCTCGCACGGCATGGAGCGCACCGAGGTGCATTGCGCCAATTGCGGCGCGCATCTGGGGCATGTCTTCCCCGACGGGCCGCAGCCGACCGGGCTGCGCTACTGCATGAACGGCACCGCTCTGGACTTCGAGCCCGGAAGCTGACACGCCTTCTTCGTCCTTCAAGGCGCCGCGCCCTTCCGCGCGGCGCATCCCATTACACGCACCGGTAGTTTTTCATGGCCGCGACCCCGCCCCTCGCCGAACGCCGTCCTGTCAGCGCGAGCCTGCACGGAAAGACGCGCGAGGACGCCTATGCCTGGCTGCGCGCCGACAACTGGCAGCAGGTGATGGCCGAGCCCGAGTCGCTCCCGGCCGACATCCGCGCCTATCTCGAAGCCGAGAACGCCTATTACGAAACCGGATTCGGCGAGCCGACCGAGGATTTGCGCGAAACGATCTATCGCGAGATTCGCGGGCGCATGAAGGAGGACGATTCCGGCGTGCCGACGCCTGACGGGGAATGGGCCTATAATTCGCGCATGCTCGAGGGCAAGCAGTACCCTCTCGTCGTGCGCACCCCGCGCGAGGGCGGCGAGGAAAAAATCCTGCTCGACTGCAACGAAGAGGCCGGCGAGGATTATTTCGGCTTCGCCGGCGCCGAGCACGACCCGACCCATACCCGCCTCGCCTGGGCCGCCGACCGCAACGGCTCGGAATATTTCGACATCGCCATCCGCGACATCGACAGCGGCACCGATATCGAGTTCGTGCGCAAGACCGCCGGCAACCCCGTCTGGTCCGCCGACGGGCAGGCGCTCTATTATACCGAATACGACGACAGCCACCGCCCCTATCGCGTGCGCCGGCACGTTCTCGGCACCGACCAGGCCGAGGATGCCATCGTCTACGAGGAAGCCGATCCGGGCTTTTTCGTCTCGGTCGGCAAGACCCAGTCCGAGCGCTTCATCGTCATCGACGCGCACGACCACCAGACCTCCGAGGTCTGGGTGATCGACGCGCAAAACCCCGGCGCGCCGCGCTGCCTCGCCCCGCGCGTGGTCGATCGTGAATATGATGTCGAGGAACGCGAAGGCCTGTTCTACATCCGCACCAATGCCGACGGCGCCGAGGACTTCAAGATCGTCACCGCGCCCATCGCCTCCGCCGGCGCCGAGACCTGGACCGACCTCGTGCCGCATCGCGAGGGCGTGCTGATCCTCAGCGTCGCCGTCTTGCGCAACCATCTCATCCGGCTCGAACGCAGCGAGGGCCTGCCGCGCATCGTCGTGCGCGATCTTCGGACCGGCGAAGAGCAGACCGTGTCCTTTCCCGAACAGGCCTATGCGCTCGGCATGCGGCTCGGCTTCGAGTTCGACACCGCGACCTTCCGCATCTCCTATTCCTCGCCCACCACGCCCGAGCGCCTCTACGACTACGACGCAGAGACCGGCGCGCGCGTGCTGCTCAAGGAGCAGGAGGTGCCGTCCGGCCACGATCCGGCGAACTATGTCACCCGCCGCGTCTTCGCCACCGCGCCCGATGGCGAGCAGGTCCCCGTCACCCTGCTGCACCGCGCCGATTTCACCGCCGATGGTACCGCGCCCGCTTTGCTCTACGGCTACGGCGCCTATGGCATGGCCATGCCGGCCGGCTTTTCCAGCGCCGCCCTGTCGCTGGTCGATCGCGGCTTCGTCTATGCCATCGCCCATGTCCGCGGCGGCATGGACAAGGGCTATCGCTGGTACCGGCTCGGCCGGCGCGAGCACAAGCCCAACACCTTTACCGACTTCATCGCCGCCGCCGAGATGCTCTCCGCCGAGCGCTTCGCCAGCCCGAAACGCATCGTCGCCATGGGCGGTTCGGCCGGCGGCATGCTGATGGGCGCCATCGCCAATATGCGCCCCGATCTTTGGGCCGGTATCGTCGCCCAGGTGCCTTTCGTCGATGTGCTCAACACCATGCTCGACGACACCCTGCCGCTCACCCCGCCCGAATGGCCCGAATGGGGCAACCCCATCGCCTCGGCCGAGGATTATCAGCGCATCGCCGCCTATGCGCCCTACGAGCAGATATCGGCGCAGGCCTATCCCGCTATCCTCGCGCTGGCCGGTCTCACCGATCCGCGCGTCACCTATTGGGAGCCGGCCAAGTGGATCGCGCGCCTGCGTGCAACCGCTGCGGGCGGCGGTCCATTCTATCTCAAGACGAATATGGGCGCCGGGCACGGCGGAGCCTCGGGGCGTTTCGAGCGCATCCGCGAAACCGCCATCTGCTACGCCTTCGCCCTCGTCGCCGCCGGCGTCGCCCCCCTGCCCGCCCGGCAATTGTGAGCTTTGTCCGGGCGGCCTATAGAACGATCTGATCCCCGTTCCGTCCGTCCGGACCCTGACTGAAACCAAGGAGGCTGAAATGGCTTTTGAACTGCCCGAACTGCCCTATGCCAAGGACGCGCTGGCGCCCTACATGTCGGCGGAAACCCTCGAATTCCACCACGACAAGCACCACCAGGCCTATGTCACCAACGGCAACAAGCTGCTGGAAGGCTCGGGCCTCGAAGGCAAGAGCCTCGAGGAGATCGTCAAGCAGAGCCATGGCAAGAACCAGGGCCTGTTCAACAATGCCGGCCAGCACTACAACCACATCCATTTCTGGAAGTGGATGAAGCCCAATGGCGGCGGCAAGTCGCTGCCGGGCAAGCTGCAGGCGGCCGTCGATTCCGATCTCGGCGGCTTCGACAAGTTCCGCGAGGACTTCCTTGCCGCCGGCGCCGGCCAGTTCGGCTCGGGCTGGGCCTGGCTCGCGCTCGAGAACGGCAAGCTCGCGGTCACCAAGACCCCGAACGGCGAGAACCCGCTGGTCCATGGCGGCACCCCGCTGCTCGGCGTCGACGTGTGGGAGCACTCCTATTACATCGACTACCGCAACGCCCGCCCGAAATACCTCGAAGCCTGGTTCGACAACCTCGTGAACTGGGACTACGTGGCCGAGCTCTACGAAGCCGCCAGCAAGTAAGGCGTCTTCAAACCCCGCTTCCAGCCTCCGGCGCCCCCGTGCCGGAGGCTTTTTTGTGCGCAGGGCGCCGCGGCTGCGGATCGAAGCTTTGCCCGCCGCGTTGGCGATGGTAACGTTTCGTTAACCGTAACCAGGCTGCTATGCGAACCGTCCTCGTCTCCATCGAAAACGAAGCGTTGCGCGCCATCGTGGCACATGTGCTCGCCAGCGTGCCCGCCTGGCGCGTGCGCAGCTTCGAGGACCTCGCCGCCGTGCGCGCCTATATGCGCATCGTTTCGACCGACATGCTCGTCTGCGACCGCATCGAGGACGAGGCCGTCACCGGGTTCGTTGCCGGGCTGCGCGGCGATCCGGGCATCGAGAATCCCGGCTTTTCCGCCATCGGCCTCGCCCGCCGCATCGACCAGCGCCTCAGAATCGAAACCCGCCTCGCCGGCATATCCGAAGTCGTCGTGCTGCCGGTCTCGCCGCGCCACATCCTCGAGCGTGTCAGGGTGCATCTCGATCGTCTGCCGCCCGCGCCGGGCCGCGATATCCGCATCGCCGCCCGCCCGCGCTTTTCGGGCAATGTGGTCGAGCTGTTTCCCGGCAGATAAGCATTTCCAGCAAGAACGGGTACAGGTTTTGCGGTTCGGAAACGCGCAAAAACCCTCAGCCTTCCATCAGATGCGCGATGTGTATCCACACATCCTCGACCGAATCGGCGAACAGCATCACCCGGTCGAAATCCGGCAGAGAATAGGACAGAACGTCGGCGGAATAGCCGCGCAGCACCTCGAAGGCGCGGTTGCGGTTGAGCAGCACCACCGGGCGCTTCAACCCCGCCTGCCGCGCCGCCGTCCAGCAATGGAACAGGCTGGTCGCCGAGGCCAGCGAGCCGGGCAGCGCCACGAAATAATCCGTGCGCTCGGCGATCGCTTTCAGCCGCGCCTCACGCTCGGGGATGATCTCGACCGGCACGTCCTGCAGCGCTGGCGGCATGCGCAGGCCGGCATCGGCGATGATCGAGACCGAACCGCCCACCGTATAGGTCGCAGAGATCAGCGGCACCGGCACCTGCCCCGCCTCGCCCACGCACAGCATCCGCGCCCCGCGCCGGGCGAAATAGGTTCCCGCCAGGGTCATCATCGAGGCGCGCTCGGCATCGCCCGGACCGATGTCCGAGGCGAAGACGGTGAGCGTCGGGCCGGTCGGCTCGCCCGTCATCGGCGCCTGAGGCTTCCGAGAATGCCGCGCACGATGGCGTCGCCGACGCGGTTGGCGACGGTCCGGGCCAGGGAATTCATCGCCGCCTCGGCCGGCGTCTGGCGGTTGCCGCGCGGCCGCGCGGCCTTTTCCGCCGCCGCCCGCTCCTTCGCCTCGGCCGCGCGCTGGCGCTCCAGTTCCTTCAGCCGCTCCGCCTCTTCCGCATCGGCCTGCTTGCGCTTCGCCACCGCTTCCAGAATCTCGAAGGCCGATTCGCGGTCGATCACGGTGTCGTAGAGTCCGCCCACCGGTGAGCTCGCCTGCACCGCCCGGCGTTCATCTTCCCTCAGCGGCCCGATGCGCGAGGCCGGCGGCCGGATCAGCGTGCGCCCCACCATCGAGGGCACGCCCTTGTCGCCGATCACCGACACCAGCGCCTCGCCGGTGCCCAGCTCGGTAATCACCTTTTCGGTCGAGAACTCCGGGTTGGGCCGGAATGAATCCGCGGCCGCCCGCACCGCCTTCTGCTCGCGCGGCGTATAGGCGCGCAGCGCATGCTGGATGCGGTTGCCGAGCTG
>JAEWHZ010000224.1 GCA_023387585.1 Pseudomonadota bacterium | reverse complement strand
TGGGCAGGTTGAGCGCGATGTCGCGCGTGACATAGGTCGAGATGTCGGTTTCGGTGGGCAGGACGTCCGAGCGCGCCGGCTGCAGCAGCACGTCGTCGAAGGTGAGGGCGGCTTCGCCCGTGATGGTGGAAATGATCTTCGCCAAGGCCAGACCCCTGCCGGTGTTGCACGGATAGATGTGTCGGAGCACGCGCCTCGGGACTGGGACGGCGACTCGCCCCGGCGCGGGTTGGCGTGTGCCAATACCACCGGATACAGGCTTTGACTAGGCGGGAACCCTAATGCGTGAGGATGCGATGCAGCACGCCGTTGATGTGGCGTTGCAGGGCCTCGATGGCGGCCGGCTCGTCGCGCGCGGCGATGGCCTCGATGACGTCCTGATGCTCCTGCATCGACTTGATCGTGTTCTTGGGGCCGACCGCGTCGGGGTTGAGCAGGCGCAGAAGGTAGCTTTTCTGGCTGTTGCGCCGATAGTTCACCGCCACCTGCTCATTGCCCAGCGCGGCGATGAAGGCGCCGTGGAAATCGGCCTCGAGGTCGCGCACCGGGATGCGATAGACCTGCGCGTCGGGGTTGGCGCGCACGAATTCGATGATCGCCTCATGCGTCTCACGCATGCGCTCGATCCAGGCCTGGTCGGCCATCTCGACGAAGCGGCGCAGGCCTTCGCGCTCGAGAATTTCGCGATACTGGAAGGTGCCGCCGACGAATTTGACGTCGGGATAGAAGATGGTCAGGCCGCGCTTCTTGCGCACCTCGACAAGGCCCTCGGCCTCGAGCAGCACGGTGACCTCGCGCATCCGCGACAGGCTCAGCCCGATGACGGAGCCGAGCTCGTCCTGGGTCAGCGTCTGCCCGAGCTTGAGCCGGCCGTCGACCAGGGCGTCGAAGAACGCGATCAATCCCGGATTGTTCCTGCCCCGATCCATGGTCCTTCCAAGTCTTTGCTTCCGTCCGGCGCGGCTTTAGCGACCTGTGGATGAACTGTCATCCGTCACCGTGCCGCAGATTGACACCGCGCACAGCAAGCGTTTAGGCTGCATCACAACGAACAATAAATATATTTAATCTGCCAACGGCGCAATCGGATGCAACCGGCCGCGGCAGGACACAGAGGGAGGAAACTGTATGAAAAGCACCATGAAGGGGCTCGACCGAACGCGCCGTGCCCTGGTTCTCACCGTGGCGGCGGGCGCCCTGATGGCCGGGAGCGGCACGCTGGCGCTGGGACAGGACCAGCCCTTCGCCGGCACCAGCCTGACCTATTGGGGCGGGCTGATCTTCTCGGATGCGGCCAACCAGATGCTGGTCGACACCATCAACGAATGGGGCGAGGCCAACGGGGTCGCCACCGAGGTGGTGATGATCAACCAGAACGAGACCGTGCAGCGCGTGTCCGCGGCGGTCGAGGCCGGCACCATGCCGGACGCGCTCGATCTGGGGCTCGACCTGCTGCTGCTGATGGCGCGCCAGGACGTGTTCGTCACCATAGACGAGCTCTATGAGAAGATCGGCGCCGAACAGGGCGGCTGGTATCCCTCGCTGGCGGACGCCACCGACACCACCGATGTCGCGGGCGGACGCACCGGGCTGCCCTTCGGCGCCTCGGGCAACCTTTTGCTGCGCCGCACCGACCTGCTGGAAGCGGCCGGCTTCACTGAAGCGCCGTCCACCTGGCAGGAGCTGGTCGACCAGGCTGCGGCCGTCACCGCGCCGCCGGTGTCCGGGCTCGGGCTGGCGCTGTCCAATGTCGGCGACGGCAACATGCAGGTGAGCGTGCTGCAATCGTTCGGCGGGCGCGTGGCGGATGATGCCGGCGAGAATCCGACGCTCGATTCCGAGGAGACGCGGGCCTATCTCGCCTGGGTGAAGGACGCCTGGGATCGCGGCGTGTTCCCGCCGGGCAACGCCACCTGGGACGGCGCCGGCGACAACCAGGCCTATCTGTCGGGCCAGACCGCCTTCATCGGCAATACCGGCTCGGTGGGCATCGCGGCACGCACCGACGACCCCGAACTGTTCGAGTTCACCGGCTATTCCTCGCTGCCGGGCGGACCGATCGGCATCATCTCGCCGATCACCCCGAACGTGCGTGCGGTCAGCGCCACCAGCCAGAATCCCGAAGCCGCGCTGGCGCTGCTCGAGCATCTGACGCAGCCGGAATTCCTGTCGGAATACTACAAGCTGGCGATCTACGGGCCGGTGCTGCAGGGCCAGCGCGATTTCGAGGCCTTCAACGGCGAGGACGGCATTCTCGCCGGCCTGCTCGACCTCGTCGAGAACGGCACGGCGCCGGCCTATCCGGACGTCTACAACACCGCCTATGCCGACTTCATGGCCAATTTCGTCGTGCCCAAGATGGTGCAGCGCGTCGTGATCGACGACTGGGATTTCGACCGCGCGATCGAAGAGGCCCAGGCGGCCGCGCAGGCGATCTACGACAAGTACTGAGTTCCTCCAGCGACGTTCCGGACGGCTTCGGCCGCCCGGAACGCGTGGCCCGCAGAACGCTCCAGAGGCCGAACCCATGACCGACACGACCGATAACGGCCGGCGCAGGCGCTGGCTGACCGGCAGCCGGCGCACGGCGCTATTCGCCTATGCGCTGGTGGTGCCGGTGATGGCGCTGATCCTCGGGCTCGTCGCCTATCCGTTCTTCTTCGCCATCTGGGTGTCGTTCACCGACCGGGTGATCGGCAGCGTCGGCAATTTCGTCGGGCTGGCCAATTTCGAGTATCTGTCGCGCAACGCGACCTTCGTCGCCGCCGTCAGCAACACCATCCTGCTCGTGGTGGTGACGGGCATGCTCAAGCTCTGCCTTGGCCTGGGGCTGGCCCTGCTGGTCAACCAGCACCTGCCCGGCCGCGGCATCTTCCGCTCCTTCCTGATGCTGCCCTGGGCCATGCCGGCCTTCGTCGCCTTCCTGACCTGGCGGGTGCTGTACCAGCCGGTGGGCGGGGGCATAAACCTGGTGCTGACCCAGACCGGCATCTATCCGCATGTCATCGACTGGCTCGGCCAGCGCCCGACCGCGATGCCCTCGGTGATCCTCGCCTCGACCTGGCGCGGCTTTCCGTTCTGGTTCATCTCCATCCTCGCGGCGCTGCAATCCATCCCCAAGGAACTCTACGAGGCGGCGCGGGTCGATGGCGCCAATGCCTGGCAGCGCTTCTGGATGGTCACCGTGCCCGGCATCCGCCAGGTGGTGCTGGTCACGGCCCTGCTCTCCTCGATCTGGACCGCCAACGCCTTCGAGCATGTGTGGCTATTGACCCAGGGCGGGCCGTCCGACGCCACCATGGTGTTCCCGGTGCTGGCCTATTTCGGCATGCAGACGCAACGCATCGGCGAGGCGGCGGCGGTGTCGGTGTCGATGATGCCGGCGCTGATCCTGCTGCTGCTGGCCGTCACCGCCGTGATGCAAAGGGACGACGATCCATGAGTGCCGACGTGAGCGCGGTTTCCGCCAGCAAATCCGGCCTGACCGAACGCCAGCGCATGCTGATCGGGCGGACGCTGAGCTATCTCACGCTGGGCATCGCGGTGATCCTGATCCTGTTCCCGATCTACTGGATGATCATCACCTCGCTGAAGCTGCCGCGCGAGATCTACCGCACGCCCTCGCTGTGGCCGCAGGTGTTCACACTCGACAACTACACCGACCTGCTGTTCGCCAAGGGTTTTCTGCGCCCCATCCTCAACAGCCTGATCGTCGCCACCAGCGTCACCGTGGTGTCGGTGGTGTTCTCGGCCTTCGCCGCCTATTCCATGGTGCGCTTCCGCTACCGGTTCCGCGGGCTGATCGGGCGGCTGATCCTGTTCGCCTATCTCACGCCGGGCTCGCTGCTGTTCATCCCGCTGTCGATCCTGATGGCGCAATTGCGCCTGTCCAATTCGCTGCAGGGGCTTGTCCTCGTCTATCTCGCCTTCTCGGTGCCGCTCGCCACCTGGCTGTTGCAGGGCTATTTCCGCGGCGTGCCGCGCGAGCTCGAGGAACAGGGGCTGATCGACGGTCACAGCCGGCTCGGCGCGCTGGTGCGCATCGTTTTGCCGCTGTCGGCGCCCGGCATCGCGGCGGTATCGATCTTCGTGTTCACCGGGGCCTGGAACGAATTCCTGTTCGCCCTGGTGCTGGTGACCTCGGAGAGCCAGCGCACGGCGCCGCTGGCGCTGAACTACCTCATCACCTCGGACGTGTTGCCCTGGGGCCCGCTTATGGCGGGCGCGGTGATCTCGTCCGTGCCGCTGATGGTCCTTTATTTCGTCGCCCAGCGCTTCATGGTGCAGGGGCTCACCGCCGGCTCCGTCAAGGGCTAGCGTCCCATTCCGCCTCATTTTTCAGGACATGCAAGGACAATGAGTATCCGTATCGCCGCAGGCCAGTTCCACGAGCTTACCGACGAGAAGCTGCGCTTCGCCGCACAGATCGGCGCCACCGGCATCCAGATGAACAACCCCTCCCTGCCCGGCGAGGCGCGCTGGGAGGAAAAGGACGTGCGCGCGCTGGTCGAGAAGGTGGAGGCGGCCGGCCTCAAATTCGAGGCCATCGAGAACGTGCCCACCCATTTCTACCACAAGGCGATGATGGGCCTCGACGGGCGCGACGAGCAGATCGAGAACTATCAGCACACCATCCGCGCCGTGGCGCGGGCAGGCGTGCCGGTTCTGGGCTATCATTTCATGCCCAATTCGGTGTGGTCGACCGACCGCAGCGCGCCGACGCGCGGCGGGGCGGTGGCGCGCCGGTTCGAGATGGCTGCTGTCGACGCCAATGCCGGCGACCTCGACACGCTGCGCTCCTTCATGCCGACAACGCTGGGACACGCCTATTCCATGCCGCTCAGGGGCAAGGACGAGGCGGTGATCACCGAAGACCAGATGTGGTCGAACTACGAATATTTCATCAAGGCGGTGCTGCCGGTGGCCGAGGAGGAAGGCATCCGCCTCGCGCTGCATCCGGACGATCCGCCGGTGCCGATGCTGGGCGGGGTGGCGCGGCTGTTCTACAAGCCCGACAATTTCAAGAAGGCCTATGAAATGGCCGGCTCGTCGAAGGCATGGGCGCTGGATCTCTGCCTCGGCTGCTGCTCGGAGATGCCGGGCGGCGTGGTGAACGTTCGCGAGATGATCGAATATTTCGCCCCCAGGGGCGCGATCGCCTATATTCACTTCCGCGACGTGCAGGGCTCGGTGCCCGACTTCACCGAATGCTTCATCGGCGATGGCAATTTCGATCCGGCCGAGGTGATGGTGCTGCTGGCGAGGAACGGCTTCGACGGTTTCCTGCTCGACGACCACGTGCCGAAGATGGACGACGACAGCGCCTGGAACCATCGCGGCCGGGCGCATGCCATCGGCTACATGCAGGGCCTGCTGCGCATGGCCGAGCATCTCAAGGCGGCCTGAAGGGGAAACGCATCATGGCCAGCCTGACGATCCGTGACGTCCGCAAGTCCTATGGCAACACGCCGGTGATCCACGGGGTGTCGATCGACATCCCGGATGGCGAGTTCGTCATCCTGGTCGGCCCCTCGGGGTGCGGGAAGTCGACGCTGTTGCGCATGATCGCCGGGCTGGAAACCATCACCGGCGGCGAGATCGACATCGGCGGGCGAGTGGTCAACGATCTGCCGCCCCGCGCCCGCGACATCGCCATGGTGTTCCAGAACTACGCGCTCTACCCGCACAAGAACGTGGCCGACAATATGGGCTATGCGCTGAAGCTGGCGGGGCGCTCCAAGCAGGAGATTGCCGAGCGGGTGCGGGCGGCGGCGGAGATCCTCGATCTCGTGCCGCTGCTGCAGCGCCGCCCGGCGCAGCTTTCGGGCGGGCAGCGCCAGCGCGTCGCCATGGGCCGGGCCATCGTGCGCGACCCGAAGGTGTTCCTGTTCGACGAGCCCTTGTCGAACCTCGACGCCAAATTGCGCGTCGCCATGCGTTCCGAGATCAAGGAGCTGCACCAAAGGCTCAAGACCACCACGGTCTATGTCACCCACGACCAGATCGAGGCCATGACCATGGCCGACCGCATCGTCGTCATGCATGACGGCATCGTCGAGCAGGTCGGCCGGCCGCTCGAGCTCTACGACCAGCCGGTCAATACCTTCGTTGCCGGGTTCCTCGGCTCGCCGGCGATGAACCTGCTGCCCGGGCGCATCAGGCGCGAGGGCGGCAAGGTGCTGTTCGAGCTCGAAAGCGGCGGCTTCATCGCCCTGCCCGCGGATTCCGCCGGCGAGGACGGCAGGCCGCTGCTGCTCGGCATCCGCCCCGAGCACATCGCCATCGCCCCCGGCGGCGGCGATGCCGGCTTCGCAGCCCGCGCGGTGGTGACCGAGCCGACCGGTGCCGAAACGCTGATCACCACGAGGATCGGCGACACCGACCTCATGGTGCTGATCCGCGACCGGATCGAGGTGACGACTGGCGAAGACATCACGCTGGCCCTTCAGCCGGGCAAGCAGCATCTGTTCGAGCCGGAAAGCGGGCGGCGGATCTAGGCCCTATTCCCTGACGCCATCAGGCGGCGGGATGGGCTCGAGCGCCTCTTCGGGCGCTTCCTCCTGCGGCGCCGTGGCGTGGCGCGGGGGAACGCCGCCATTACCTGCGACGCGGTCACGGAACAGGGCGGCACGGGCCAGCAGCGTCAGGGTGACCGGGGTGGTCACGGTGACGAAGATGAAGATCGCCATCTCGTGGATCACCAGCCGTTCGCGGGTGACCGTGAAATAGATGGCCGATGCGAGCAGGATCAGCCCGCCGCCCATGCTGGTGCCCATGGTGGGGGCATGCACACGCAGATAGAAGGTGCCGAGCCGGACCAGGCCGAAGCAGCCGACCATGGTGATCAGCGCGCCGAGCACGGCGAGGGCGGATACCAGGATGGACAGCCACAGCGGCAGGTCGGTCATTCGATCACCTCGCCGCGCATGAGGAATTTCGCCAGCGCTACCGTGCCGACGAAGCCGAGCAGGCCCATCAGCATGGCCAGCTCGAAATAAACCTGCGAATTGGTGCGGATGCCGAGGGTCACCAGCAGCAGCAGCGCCACGACATAGAGCGCGTCGAGCGCCAGGATGCGATCCTGCGCGCGCGGGCCGACCACCATGCGCCAGATCGTGGCGAGCATGGCGATGCCGAGCAGGAACTGGGCGACCAGCAGGCTCCACTGGAGAATGGCGACGCTCATTGGAAGATCTCCATCAGCAGGACTTCGTAGCGGTTGCGGATGGTCTCGACCCATTCGTCGGCGTCGATGAGGTCGAAGACGTGGATCAGCACCGTGCTGCGCTCGCGGTCGTATTCGAACCAGGCGCTGCCCGGGGTGGCGGTGATCAGGCTGGCGAGGATGGCCAGCCCGAAGGTGTTGGTGAGCTTGAGGTCCATTTCGACGAAGCCGGCGGTGGGCTTCGGCCGGGGATGGAGCAGCACCACGAGGACGGCGATGTTGGAGCGGATGATGTCGAGGCCGGCGACGAAGACGAGCTGGATCAGCTTCAGCGGGCGGCGCAGGTTGACGGGCTCGGAAATGACGGCGCCGGCGGCCATGGAGGCGATGACGGCGATGACGCTGCCGAGCAGGATATGCCCCAGCCCCGCCGACTGGTGCAGCGCCAGCCAAAGTAGCAGCAGCAGAAAGGCGAGCACCGGATGGGGAAGCAGCCGCTTCATGGGGCGTCTCCCGGCAGCACCGTTTCGATATAGCCGAGCGGGGTGTGGATGAACTCGGCGGTCTCGGCGAAGAAGGCCATGGCCGGGCCGCCGGCGATGGCCAGCGCCACGCAGAGCCCGAGCAGCACGACGATCGGCGCGAATTCGCGCGGGCGCAGGCGCAGCGCGCCGTTCTCGGGCAGCGAGGTCCAGAAGATGTTGATGCCGTTGCGCACCATGGCGATCAGCACGAACAGGCCAGAGACGATGAGCGCGGCGGTGAACCACCAGGCGGCGGCGACGGGCGTCTCACCGGTGTCGAGCGCCGCCGAGATCATGGCGAACTTGGCGATGAAGCCCGATAGCGGCGGCAGGCCCGCCATGACCAGGGCGGCGACGGCGAAGCACCAGGCGCTCAGCGTCGCGGCGGCCGGAATGGTGCGGCTGACCTCCTGGTCGTCCTCGGCCGCCTCCTCCTCATCGCCATAGAGCTCGAGAGAGACGGCGAGAAGCTGAGCCTCGGCCGGCAGGATCTGGTCGATGATGTCCTTGAGCAGGAACAGCGCGCCGGCGGCCAGGGTCGCGACGACGAAATAGTACAGCGCCCCGCTGGTCACCTGCGGGATGTTGAGCGCGATGGCGAGCAGCAGCGTGCCGGCGGAGACGAGGATGAGATAGCTCGCCAGCCGGTCGAGCGACTTGCATGACAAAACGCCGATGGAGCCATAGGCGACCGTCGCTACCCCGAGCACCAGCAGCACGTTCTGGCCGAAGACGAAATCCGGCCCGGCGGTGTTGGCGAAGACCAGCGTCCACAGCCGCAGGATGGAATAGAACCCCACCTTGGTCATGATGGCGAACATGGCGGCCACAGGGGGGGCGGCGGCGGAATAGGTGTTGGGCAGCCAGAAATGCAGCGGCCAGGAGCCGGCCTTGATCAGGAAGGCGATGCCCAGCACCGCCGCGCCGGCCTCGAACAACCCGCGATTTTCGGCATCCACCAGCGGCGCCGCCCGGGCGATGTCGGCCATGTTGAGCGTGCCGACCGTGCCGTAGATCAGCGCCACGCCGATCAGGAACAGGAACGAGGCGACGAGGTTGACGACGATGTAGTGCACCGCCGCGCGGGTGCGGTTGCGCCCCCCGCCATGCAGCGCCAGCCCGTAGGAGGCGGCCAGCAGCAGCTCGAAGAACACGAACAGGTTGAACAGATCGCCCGTGAGGAAGGCGCCGTTCAGCCCCATGGTCAGCGCATGGAAAAGCGGGAAGAAATTGGTGCCGCGGCTGTGCCAGCGCGCCGTGGCATAGACCAGCGCCGCCAGCGACAGCACCGAGGTGGTGAGCACCATGACCGCCGAAAGCCGGTCGGCGACCAGAACGATCGAGAACGGGATCGGCCAGTCGGCGAGCGGATAGACCGCCGCCGCGTCTTGGCCGGCATAGACCAGAACGAAGAACAGCAGCACCGAGACCAGCACCAGCATGATCGAGAAGGCGACGTTGAGCCCGATGATGCGGTTGGAGGTGCGCTGGTCGCCCAGCAGCAGATTGGCGATCATCGCAGCCATGGGGACCAGGATCGGCAGGATGGCGATGTGGTTCATGCCGGTCATGTCAGTCCCCCCTGCCGTCGACATGGTCGTTGCCGCTGGTGCCGCGCGCGGCGAGCAGGACCACGAGGAACAGGGCCGTCATGGCGAAGCTGATGACGATGGCGGTCAGCACCAGCGCCTGCGGCACCGGGTCGGTATAGTCGGCGGGATTGGCGTTGGCTCCCGACAGGATGGGCGCCGCATCCATGCGCAGCCGGCCCATGGCCAGGAGGAACAGGTTGACGGCGTAGGACACCAACGACAGGCCGATGATCACCTGGAAGGTGCGCGGGCGCAGGATCAAATAGACGCCCGAGGCCGAGAGCACGCCGATGGCAAGGGCAAGGGTCAGTTCCATTCGGTGCGCCCCACGCGGACCTTGGGCTTGGACGAGCCGGCCGGCTTGGGCCGGCGGACGGACTGGTGGGCCAGGGCGATCAGCATCAGCACGGTGGCGCCGACGACCAGCGCGAAGACGCCGAGGTCGAACAGCAAGGCCGTGGCCATGGGCACCGCGCCGATCAGGGGGATGTCGGCATAGGCGAAGGCCGAGGTGA
The DNA here is from genome assembly GCA_023387585.1 of Pseudomonadota bacterium. Classification (GTDB taxonomy): domain Bacteria; phylum Pseudomonadota; class Alphaproteobacteria; order Rhizobiales; family Devosiaceae; genus Devosia. The sequence goes on along the minus strand of JAEWHZ010000224.1, from coordinate 1,383 downwards.
GGAAGGGTGCGCCGAGCGCCATGGCGCCGAGCCCGGTGAGCAGCGCCAGCAACAGGCCCCAGCCGATCCACAGCACCGGCAGGATGCGCAACCGCTCCTCGACCCAGCGCGTGCCCCCGGCCATGTATTGCAGGATGAAGGCGAGCGACAGGGTGATGCCGGCGATGAAGCCGCCGCCCGGCAGGTCGTGCCCGCGCAGGAACATGTAGACGGCGACGACGATGACCACCGGGAACATCCAGTTCATCACCAGGGCCGGAATGCGCAGGAAGTCGTCGGCCACGTGCTGGCCGGCGCCGGGGGCGTAGTCGTCGAGCATGCGCTGCTGCTCGGGCCGATCGGTGCTGTCGGCGGCCGGGCGGAAACGGCGCAGCAGGCCGAACACGGTGAGCGCCACCACGCCGAGCACGGTGATCTCGCCCATGGTGTCGAAGCCGCGGAAGTCGACCAGCATGACGTTGACGACATTGGTGCCGCCGCCCTCGGCATAGGAATTGGCGAGGAAGAACTCGGAAATCCCCTCGGGCGCGGCGCGGGTCATGATGGCGTAGCTGGCCAGCGCGGTGCCGAGCCCGACCAGCACCGACAGCGACACGTCGCGCCAGCGGCGCATGCGGGCCGGCCAGGTGATCGTCTCCTCGAACGGGCTGCGCTTGGGCAGCCAGCGCAGCCCGAGCAGGATCAGCACCGTGGTAGCGATCTCGGCCAGCAGCTGGGTGAGCGCCAGGTCGGGGGCGGAGAACCAGGCGAAGCTGAGGCAGGTGGCCAGCCCTGCCCCGCCCATCAGGATCAGCGCGGCGAGCCGGTGGAATTTTGCCTGCGCCGCCGCGGCGATGGCGCAGATGCCGCCCATCAGCCAGACGAGGCCGAGCACCGGATCGAAATTATCGGGCAGCGGCAGATTGCCCATGCGCGCCCAGCCGGCGCCGATGCCGGCGGCGAGCGCGAGGAACACCACGGTGAACACCTGCGGCTGCAGGCGCGTGGTGCCGAAGGCCTGCACCACCTTGCCAGCCCAGCGATTGGTGGCGGTGACGAGGATACGTTCGAACACGCGCTGGCCGCGCAGGCCGCTGATGATCGGCGGGGCATCGATATAGCGCAGCCGGTTGGCGAAGGGCACGTAGATGACGATGCCGCCTACCATGGCGATGATGCTCATGATCAGCGGCAGGTTGAAGCCGTGCCAGACCGACAGGCTGTAATAGGGCGTTTCCGGCCCGAGCACCGAATGCACCGCCTCGGCGAGGAAGGGACCGATGGTGATGCCGGGGATGATGCCGACGGCGAGGCAGGCCAGCACCAGGATCTCGATGGGGCGGCGCATCAGCGCCGGCGGCTCGTGCGGCACCTTGTCGAGCTCGGTCGGCTCGGGGCCGAAGA
>JAEWHZ010000198.1 GCA_023387585.1 Pseudomonadota bacterium | reverse complement strand
GCGCCGATCTCGAGCCGCGAATCCTCGCCTTCGAACTTGCGGTCCTGCGGCTCGTGGCCGACCGAGGCGAAGGGAAAGATGCGGCTGTCGGGGCCGATCGTGGTGTGTCCCTCGACCACCGCATGCGAGAGCAGCTCGACGCGGTCGCCCAGCGTGACGTTCTCGCCGACGATGCAGAACGGGCCGATCTTGACGTCGGCGCCAAGCCTGGCGCCCGGCGCGACCAGCGCTGTGGGGTGAATGCGGCTCAACTGTCGGCCTCGACCATCATGGCGCCGATCTCGGCTTCCGCCACCACCACGCCGTCGACGATTGCCTTGGCCTCGTAGCGGCCGACATTGCGCCGGCGCTGCAGCTTGCGGATGTGGTATTCGAGCCGGTCACCGGGCTCGGCCGGTTTGCGGAACTTGGCCTTGTCGATGGTGAGCATCAACACGATGTTCTTGCGCCCCGACATGGCGTCATTGGCGACGACGATGGCGCCGGCCGTCTGGGCCATGCCCTCGATGATCAGCACGCCGGGAAAGATCGGCTTGCCGGGGAAATGCCCCAGGAAGATCGGCTCGTTGATGGTGACGTTCTTGATGCCGACGGCGCTTTCGTCGCCGTCGATGTCGATGATGCGGTCGATCATCAGGAACGGATAGCGGTGCGGCAGGCATTCGAGCACGCGGGCGATGTCGAGACTGGTCAGCTGCCGAGGCGCCCCGGATTGCGAGACGTCGTCCATTGGGCTCAATTCTCCTTCGCAAGCCGGCGCATGACGGCCAGCTCCTTCCAAAAATCCTTTATGTCCTGAGCGGGGGCGCCTGCAAGCTTGGAGCCTGCCGGCCAGTCCTTGGTCACGGCGGCGCGTCCGTAGACGACGCTCCCCTCCCCGATCGACAAATGGCCCGAAGTGCCGACGCCGGCGCCCATAACCACCCCATCCCCCAGGATCGTGGTGCCGGCGATGCCGGTGGTCGAAGCCAGCAGGCAATTGCGGCCCACCTTCGAATTATGCCCGATCACCACGATGTTGCCGAGCTTGGAATTCTCCCCGATCACCGTATCGCCGAGCGCGCCGCGATCGACGGTGGCATTGGGGCCGATCTCGCAGCGGTCCTGGACAATGACGCGGCCGAGCTGCGGAATCTTGCGATTGCCGCGCCCGAAATCGAGCCAGCCAAAACCCTCTGTGCCAACGCGGGCACCGGCCTGGACGATGACGCCATTGCCCATATGAGTGCAATAGATGGTGACGTTGGCGCCGATGATGCAGTCGCGGCCGATGGTGACGCCGGCGCCGATCACCGTATTGGCGCCGATCAGCGTGTTGCGTCCGATCTGGACATCGGGGCCGATGACGACATGGGCACCGATCTCGACGTTTTCCTCCAGCAGCGGTTCGTCGCTACCGGGTCCGGTCATCGCCGTCACCAGCCGCGTGCTGTCGGGATAGAGAAAGTCAAGGATGTCGACGAACAGCTCGTGCGCGCGCGACGAGACCACGGCCACCGCATGCGCCGGCACGGTGTCGCGAAAGGCCTCGGAGACGATGGCGACGCTGGCGCGGGTTTGCGACAGGTCTGCGGCATAGTCCTTGTTGGCGGCCAGCACCACGGCGCCCTCGCCGGCGGTGGCCGGCTCGTCGGCGGCGGTGATCACCACCTCGCCACTTCCTTCGGGCAGCAGGTCCTCGGCGCCAACGGCGGCGAGCAGGCGCGCCAGGGTGATCGGCTCAGGTTGACCGAAGAACCGCGGATCGACCATCAGGCAACCTCAAAAATGAAGGCTGCGGGCTTTTCGCGCCGCAGCCTTTGGGACCACCCACCGTTCAGGAAACGGTGAGCAGTTCCAAGTCTTCGATAGCCGCGTTCCCGAACCGCAAAACCGGTGACCACTTTTGCCGGGAACGCTTCAGCGTAATCCGAACCGGCCTCAGAGCAGGGTCTGCAGCGTAAGCTGGAAGACCTGGGTACGGTCGGAGGACGACTTGTTGAGCACGTGGGCGAAGTCGCCACGCAGCGGTCCGAACGGGGAGTCCCAGATCAGCGAGGCGCCGATCGAGGTGCGCAGCGGCTGGTCGACGCTGCCCGGATCGAGCACGCCCGACAGATTGCTGTCGCCCACCCAGGCCGCATCGGCCCAGACGGCACCGCTCAGCCCGTAGCTCTCGGGCAGGACGGGGATCGGGAACTCGATCTCGCCCGAGATGCCGGCATACATCGCCGTGCCGAGGGCTTCGCCATTGGCCGCCAGGCGCGGGCCGAGGCCACGACCCTCGAAGCCGCGGATCAGTTGCGGGCCGGGGACATAGGCTTCGACCGAGGGGACCGCACCACCGTTGAGGTTGTTGATGATTCCGGCCTGGCCGCGAACGCTGGCCACGATGCCGCTGTCTTCAAGCAGGGGCATGAAGTAGCGGGCGCGGGCCTCGGTGCGCAGCAGGTTGAAGTCCCAGCCGATATATTGCTGGCTGAAGGTCGCATAGAGGCCCGAGGTCGGATTGCGGGTATCGTCGAGCCCGTCATAGGTCAGGCTGTAGCCGATGAAGGCCTTGTAGAACTCGTCGCCATTGTTGACGACCAGCGAGGCCGGCGCTTCGACATCGTTGATGATCTTGCGCTCCAGGCCGACGAACACGCCGGCGGTCAGCGCGTCGGTGACAGGCACGCCGAAGCGCAGCTGGCCGCCCGTGGCCTCGTAGCCGTAATAGTTGACCGAGGTCTCGTTGACGATGCGGTGATAGGCATCGACGCCGCTCGACACGCGCAGGCCCATGAAGCGCGGCTCGGTGAACGAGAACTCGAAGGTGCGGCCCGACTGGGAGGCGCCGATCGAGGCGCGCAGATACTGGCCGCGACCGAGGAAGTTGCGCTCGGTGAGCGAAACCTCACCCAAAATGCCGTCCGAGGTCGAGTAGCCGGCCGAAGCACCGTACTCGCCGGTCGACTGCTCGTTGACGGCGATGTTGATCACCACCTGATCGCGCGAGCTGCCGGGGGCGGTGGTGACGTTGACGCGCGAGAAGAAGCCGAGCCGCTCGATGTTCTCGCGGCCGCGCACCACCAGGGCACGGTTGAACGGGTCGCCTTCGGCGAAATCGAGCTCGCGCCGGATGACGAAGTCGCGGGTCTTCTCGTTGCCGGTGATGTTGATGCGCTCGACATAGACGCGCGGGCCTTCGTCGACCAGATAGGTCACCTGGAAGGTGCGGTTGTTCACGTCGCGCTCGATGCGGGCGCGCACGTCGGCGA
>JAEWHZ010000166.1 GCA_023387585.1 Pseudomonadota bacterium | reverse complement strand
GGTGGTGTGCTACAACTTCATGCCGGTGATCGACTGGACCCGCACCGATCTGCGCTGGGGCCTGCCCAATGGCGGCTCGTGCATGCGCTTCGACATCGTCGATTTCGCCGTGTTCGAGATCCACGTGCTCAAGCGGGTCGGAGCCGAGCACGACTATCGGCCCGAAGTGGTCGAAGCGGCCGCCAAGCGCGCGACCGAGCTCGATGACGCGGCGCGGGCCGAGCTGACGCGCAACATCACCATGGGCCTGCCGGGCGCCACCGAATCCTTCTCGCTCGAGGATGTGCGCACCCATCTCGCCGAATACGACAACATCTCGCCCGAACAGCTGCGCAGCCATTTCGTCGATTTCCTCACCGAGGTGGTGCCGGAAGCCGAAAAGCACGGCGTGCGGCTGTGCTGCCACCCGGACGATCCGCCGTTCCCGCTGCTGGGCCTGCCGCGCATCATGTCGACCGAGGCCGATTATCGCGCCATCCTCGACGCGGTCGACAATCCGGCCAACGGCATGACGTTGTGCTCGGGCTCGCTCGGCGCGCGCCCCGACAATGACCTGCCGGGCATCATGGACCGGCTCGGCTCGCGCGTTCACTTCCTGCATCTGCGCAATGTGCGCCGGCAGGGCGAGGGCGTCGGCGTCTCGTTCTACGAGAGCGAGCATCTGGGCGGCGATGTCGACATGGTGGCGCTGATCGCCGCCATCCTGCGCGAGGAAGCGCGGCGCCGCGCTGCGGGTCGCGCCGACCACCAGATCCCCATGCGCCCCGACCACGGCCAGGACATTCTCGACGATCTCGGCCGTCGCGGACAGCCCGGCTATCCGACCATCGGCCGCGCCGTGGGCCTCGCCGAGCTGCGCGGCGTGATGCAGGCGCTGGAGCACGCGGATTTCGGGCTTGGGAATTAGCCTCGGCCCATAGGCGCAGGCTGGGTTCTCGCCCGGCAAAATGAAAATGCGGCCCCCGGACGGGAGCCGCATTTTTCGTCTGCTGCCGCCTTCGGCTCAGGTGCGCCGGAAGAAGCCGATCACCAGCGAGATGACCAGGAAGGCGAGGAACAGGAAGAACAGGATCTGGGCGATGCCAGCCGAGGCACCTGCGATCCCGCCGAAACCGAGCACGCCGGCGATGAGGGCGATGACCAGGAATACGAGTGCGTAGTACAGCATGATTGCCTCCAAACTATGTGGGATAACAACGGGCTGTACGAAACTTGGTTCCGGCGGCGGCGCTGCGGGTCGCCCGCTTTTCGCGCCGCCGGTTCCGATCAGGCGGCCGCGCGCGAGCCCTCGTCGAAGAACAGCGCCTGGCTGATCAGCGCCTTCACCATGTCCGGGTTGAACGGCTTGGTGACGAGGAAGGTCGGCTCCGGGCGTTCGCCGGTCAGCAGGCGCTCGGGGAAGGCGGTGATGAAGATCACCGGCACGGCATGGGTGTTGAGGATGTCGTTGACCGCATCGACCCCCGAGCTGCCGTCGGCGAGCTGGATGTCGGCGAGGATCATGCGCGGCCTCGTCTGCTCGAACAGGCTGACCGCCTCGCGATGCGTGCGCGCCACGCTCACCACCTTGTGCCCGAGGCTTTCCACCAGCTGCTCGATATCCATGGCGATCAGCGGCTCGTCCTCGATGATCATGATCTCGGTCGCCACCTGGCGCGAAATCTCGTGGGACGCCTCGTCGAGAAGCTGCGAGAACTCGGCCTGGCTGACGTCCAGGATCTCCGCCGCCTGGGCGTGGCTGAAGCCTTCCACCGCGACCAGCAGGAAGGCCTGGCGGGGGCGGGGCGCGATATTGGCGAGGTTGGCGGCCGCGCGCTGCTCCCACGCAAAGCTCGAGCTCGGTTCCGGCACCGACACGCTCGATGTCGTGAACAGGGCCGAGAACAGCTTGTAGAGCGAAATGCGGTCGTTGGACGTTTCGGGGAAGATGGAAACGTCGGAGATCAGAGCTTCGAGGGTGGCGGCGACGTAGGCATCGCCCGATGTCTGGGAGCCGGTAACGGCGCGGGAAAACCGCCTCAGATAAGGCAGGTGCGGAGCGATCCGCGTAGACAAGGTCATCAACTAACTCCCCTGGGGTGACGCTTGAAGCCGTATTTCAGGTCAACGGCCATGCAAAACTCGTGGGCAGGAATTTCGTTCCCTGCGTGCGGAACTTTTTTGCCGCTTCGGTATTGTATGCCACTGGTGGCGGCGAAAATGGTTTTTGAATGATCAAGGAAAATATGGTGTCCCAACGACGCGAACGCGCGCCGGGCCGGCCCGAGGACGGGCTTGGTCCGAATTCCGACATCGGCTCGCGCCTGCGCGCGCTTTACGGTTCGGTACAGGAAGAAGTGGTTCCCTCCCATCTGCTGGATCTGCTCGAAAAGCTCGACATGGCCGAACAGGCGCAGGGCGGGCCGGCTCATGATTCACAGCGGCGCGAGGCGGAGTAGGGCATGGAGATGCACCCCCCCTCCTTCAAGCGCGACCTGCTGGCGACGCTGCCCAGCCTGCGCGCTTTCGCCGTCTCCCTCACCGGCCGCCACGACAAGGCGGACGATCTGGTGCAGGACACGATCATGAAGGCCTGGGCCAAGCAGTCGAGCTTCGAGCTCGGCACCAACATCAAGGCCTGGCTGTTCACCATCTTGCGCAACGAGTTCTACAGCCAGATGCGCAAGCGCGGCCGCGAGGTGCAGGACACGGACGGCGTGTTCACCGAACGTCTGTCCGTGCATCCGGCGCAGTATGGCTCGATGGATCTGCAGGACTTCAAGAAGGCGCTGGATTCCCTGCCGCCCGACCAGCGCGAAGCCGTGATCCTGATCGGCGCCTCGGGGTTTTCCTATGAGGAAGCGGCCGAGATCTGCAATTGCGCCATCGGTACGATGAAAAGCCGCGTCAGCCGCGCCCGCGCCCGGCTGCAGGAGCAGCTCAAGGTCAGCGGCGAGGCCGATTACGGCCCGGATGCGGTATCGGCGCAGGTGACCAATCAGGCGTTCGGTCACTGATC
>JAEWHZ010000133.1 GCA_023387585.1 Pseudomonadota bacterium | reverse complement strand
ACCGTCGCGGCGCTGGCCAGTATCGCCGTCTGGGGCAAGGCGCTGGCGCTCAAGGCCGGCGGGCTCGACAACCCCGTCACCGCCCGTATCGCCACCGCCCTCGAGATCGGCGGCGCCTTCGCGGTGTTCCTGTTCGGCTTCGCCCTGCTGATGGCGAGCATCTAGAGCGTTTCTTGTTCTGATTGAATCAGAACAAGAGCTCTAAGTCCTTGTTTTGTCGCGTTTCCGAACCGCAAAAGTGGTATCCACTTTTGTTGGAAACGCTCTAGGGTCGCGCCGACGCCTGTGTTGCGCGGTATCCGCCACCCCTTCACTGTCACCCCGCCGCAGGGCGGGGCCCATCACGAGAGGCTTGCCTCGAAGCGCCATGGCGCGGCTTGCCTATTCCGGAGATAGGCCCCGGCCTGCGCCGGGGTGACACGCGGCGTTTGGGGCTCAGCCCCTCAGATCCATCCCGCCAGCTCCTTGCGCACGATGGCTTCGAGCATGTCCATGCCCGGCTCGGTGTCGTTGAGGCAGGGGATGTAGGCGTAGTGTTCGCCGCCGGCTTGCATGAAGATATCGCGCCCGCCCATGGCGATCTCCTCCAGCGTCTCGATGCAGTCGGCCGAGAAGGCCGGCGCGGCGATGGCGACGCGGGTGATGCCGCGCTTGGGCAGGGATTCGAGCGTCTTGTCGGTATAGGGCTCGAGCCATTGCGTCGGCCCGAACCGGCTCTGGAAGGTGACCATGGTCCGGTCTTCCGGCCAGTTCAGGTGCTCGCGCACCAGCCGCGTCGTCTCGTGGCACTGGTCGTAATAGGGGTCGCCGCGCTCGTGGTAGCTCACCGGCATGCCGTGATAGCTGGTGATCACCAGCTGCGGCTCGAAATCGAGCGCCGCGATGCCGTCGGCAAGACTTTTCGCCAGCGTCTCGACATAGATTTTTTCATCGAAGTAGGCGGGCAGGGTGCGTACCGCCGGCTGCCAGCGCAGCTTGCGCAGCGCGTCGAACGCCTTGTCGTTGGCGGTCGCCGTCGTCGTCGCCGAATATTGCGGATAGAGCGGGGCGAGCAGGATGCGCTGGCAGCCGGCCGCCTGCATCCTGTCGATCACGCTTTTGGTCGAGGGGTTGCCATAGCGCATGGCGAAATCGACGACGATGCCCTCGCCGGCGAGCCGTTCCGCCAGCTTTTCGGTCTGGTCGCGGGTGATGACGCGCAGCGGGCTTTCGTTCTTTTCCTTGTCCCAGATCAGCGCATAGGCGTGGCCGCTCTTTTGCGGGCGCGTCTGCAGGATCGCGCCGTTGAGGATCGGCCACCACAGCCATTTCGGCGTCTCGATGACGCGCGGATCGGAGAGGAACTCCTTGAGATAGCGCCGCACGCTCCAATAATCGGTGCCGTCCGGCGTGCCGAGATTGAGCAGCAGCACGCCGATCTTGTGATGCGGCGCCGTGGCAGGGGCCGAGGGATCGGCTTGGTTGGACATCCGGTGTCCCCTTATCTGGAAACGTTCCAATTTCGGGGAGCCCTAGGCGCAAGGAAAAGGCTTGGCAAGGCGGCGTCGCGCCGCGCCCCATGCGAAATCATGTCCGAAATCGCGTCATCGCCCTGTCATCCGCGCCGGCTAGCCTGATGCTGTCCCGGTTCCCCATCCGGGACCCTTGTGGATGGGTGCTCCGCCAACCCGCCCCATCCGCGCCCGACCCCGATCGGATTTTGCCGCCAGGTCGCTCCTGGCGGTCTTTTTATGCAAGGCTCCCGGCGGCTTTTTTGTGCGAAGCCGGCGGCGCCCTCTCGCTTCGCGCGGCGCGGGGCGGCATAACCTTCTGTGCGATGGCCAAGCTTTATTTCAACTACGCGGCGATGAATGCCGGCAAGTCGACCCTGCTGCTGCAGGCCGCCCACAATTACCGCGAGCGCGGCATGCGTCCGCTGCTCTATACCTGCGCCGCCTATGCCGGCGGCGGGCCGGGAATCATCAGCTCGCGGCTGGGCATCTCGGAGCCCGCCGAGCTCTACGGCGAAGCCGACGACCTGTTCCACCGCATCCGCGACCATACCGACGAATCCAGGGTCGACTGCGTGTTCCTCGACGAGGTGCAGTGCCTGACGCGTGACCAGGTCTGGCAACTGGCCCGCGTCGCGGACCGGCTCGACATCCCGGTGATGTGCTACGGGCTGCGCACCGATTTCCTCGGCCGTCCCTTTCCCGCCTCGGCGGAGCTGCTGGCCATAGCCGACGGGCTGCGCGAGGTGCGCACCATCTGCCATTGCGGCGCCAAGGCCACCATGGTGGTGCGCCGCGACGAACATGGAAGGGTGCAGACCGGGGGCAGCACGGTGGCGCCGGAAAAGGCCGATTACGTGTCCCTGTGCCGCAAGCACTGGGAGGAAGCCTTCGGCCGCTGGCCGGTAACGGGACCCTGACATCATGACCGAAACCACCGAACCGCACGGCACGCTGACCATCCGCACCCTTGCCATGCCGGCCGACACCAATCCGGCCGGCGACATCTTCGGCGGCTGGGTGATGAGCCAGATGGACATCGCTGGCGCCATCGCGGCGGTGGAGCGCGCAAAGGGGCGCGTGGTCACCGTCGCCGTCGAGGCCATGAGTTTCATCGCTCCGGTCAAGGTCGGCGACGTCTTGTGCGTCTACACCGAGGTCGAGCGGGTCGGCACCAGTTCGGTCACCATCGCCGTCGAGGCCTGGGCGCGGCGCGACCGCGTGGCCGACCGGGTGAAGGTCACCGATGGCCGTTTCGTCTATGTCGCGCTGGGCGAGGACGGGCTGAAACGCAGCATCGGCGGTTAACCACGCCCCCAGCCGCCGGAACTCCTTGCGCGAATTCTCCGTTACTGTCGCGAAACTCGGACGGGAAAGCAAACCCGCATCGCCGGAAAGGAGCGCCATCATGAGGCGTAGTACGCGCAAGCTTCTTCTCAACGTCGCCACCGGAATCGCCGTCGCGGCCACGGCCGCCGTGGTGTTCCTGCCCGCGGCCCAGGCGGCGCCCGCTACCGCCACCTCCAACGTCAATGTGCGCTCCGGCCCGGGGACGAACTATTCGGCCGTCGACGTGCTGCAGCGCGGCGAGCGGGTCGACGTGCAGAACTGCCAGGGGTCGTGGTGCTATATCGTGCAGGACGGCCCCAATGGCTGGGTGTCCTCGAGCTATCTCAACGCCACCGGCGGCCCCGGTCCGCGCCCGGGTCCCGGCCCGGCGCCGCAGCCGCCCGGCCAGCCCGGCTTCAATTTCGGCATCAACGTGCCCGGCGGCCCGAGCTTCCAGATCGGCGTCGGCAACCAGCCGCCGCGCGTCGCCGAGGCCTGCCTTTATGAAGGCAGCCGCTATCGCGGCGAGATCGCGTGCCTGCAGCGCGGCCAGACCTACCGCCTGCCGCGCCGCGCCGGCGTCGGGTCGATCAACAATCCCGGCGGGCTGAGCGTCGAGCTGTGCTCCAGCCGCGGCGGCGGTTTTGGCGGCGGCTTCGGCGGAGCGTGCCGCACCTACACCACCAGCTCCTCCAATCTCGGCGGTTTCGGTTCCAACGTCACCTCGGTGCGCGTGCGCTGATCTCGCGACCCGCAAGGTCCTGCCTCCAGCGGGCGTCCCGAAAGGGACGCCCGTTTCGTTTGTCGCATCCGGCGCGACTTTTCTCCGTCGCAGGCCTCGGCTATGGTCGCACCGCGTTAACTTGGGGAAGCAGCATGCACCAACTCGTCAGCCGGATCGCCGGGCTCATCGCCGCCTGCTTCGTCGCCATGCTCGCCGCGGCCCCGGCCATGGCGGTCGAACCCTATGGTTCGCCGGGCTGGTCGCTGACCGAGCTGACGCTGCGCGAGGGCCCGGGCGCCGCCTATCGCATCGTCGGCGCCATACCGGGCGAGCAGGCGATTCGCGTAGAGCGCTGCGGTCCCTATTGGTGCCAGGTGCGGCTCGGGGCCAGCGCCGGCTGGGCTCCGAAGCACGCCGTCGGCTTCGGGCTCGAGCCCGAATATCCGCTGTTCAGCGTGTCGCCCGATTATCCGTCCGGCGGCCCCGGCCAGGTGTGCCTGTTCACCGGCACGCATTTCTCCGGCCAGTCGGTCTGCTACGCGCCCGGCCGCGTCATCCGCGACCTGCTGCTCTACGGCATAGACGACCGCTTCGCCTCGGTGCGCATCGAGG
>JAEWHZ010000121.1 GCA_023387585.1 Pseudomonadota bacterium | reverse complement strand
GAGTCGCAGACCGTCGAGGGCAAGCTGGTGGCCATTCCCGGCTTCACCGACGCCCCGGCGCTGTTCTACCGCACCGACCTGCTCGAAAAGCACGGCAAGGACGTCCCGTCCACCTGGGCCGAGCTGCACCAGACCGCGCAGGAAATCATGGATGCCGAGCATGCCGAGGGCAATACCGACCTGTGGGGCCTCGTGTTCCAGGGCAATGCCTATGAAGGCCTGACCTGCAACGCGCTCGAATGGGTCAATTCCTATGGCGGCGGCCAGATCATCGAGCCGGACGGCACCATCTCGATCAACAACGAGAACGCCGTGGCCGCGCTGGAAGAGGCCGCGAGCTGGATCGGCACCATCGCGCCCGAAGGCGTGCTGGCCTATATGGAGGAGGAGGCCCGCGGGGTCTGGCAGCTGGGCAATGCCGTGTTCATGCGCAACTGGCCCTATGCCTATGCGCTGAGCAATGGCGAGGATTCCGCGGTGCGCGGCAATTTCGACGTCGCCCCGCTCCCGGCCGGCGAAGGCGAGGGCGCCAAGCCCTCGGGCACGCTGGGCGGCTGGAACTTCGCAGTGTCGCGCTATTCGGCGAACCAGGAAGCGGCGATCGAGCTGGCCCTGTTCCTCGGCTCGGCCGAATCGCAGAAGCGCCGCGCCATCGAGCAGAACAACCTGCCGACCGTCCAGGCGCTCTATCAGGACGCCGACGTGCTCGAGGCGGCGCCGTTCATGGCCGCCTGGGAGGAAATCTTCCAGAACGCCGTGCCGCGTCCCTCCGCCCCGGCGCAGGCCGACTACAACGAGGCCTCCTCGCTGTTCTGGAGCGCGGTGCACGACACGCTGTCCGGCAACGGTTCGGCCGCGGAAAATCTCGAGATCCTCGAGGTCGACCTCGAAGATCTGCTGAACTGATCGCCCGCGATGAACGCCGGGATGCGGGCGCGCGCCGTCCGCATCCCGGCATATGAGCCGAGGGGGAGGGCTCCATGACGATCGAGGCGAGCGGGGCAACCGGGGCGTCGGCTTCGCCGGCAGTGGCCGGCAAGCAGCAGCGATCCGAGCTGATGCGCCAGCGGGCGCGCGCGGCGCGCTGGTTCCTGCTGCCGATGATGATCGCGTTGGCCGTGGTCGCCGGCTGGCCGCTGGCGCGCTCGATCTACTTCTCCTTCACCGACGCGACGCTGAACAACCTTTACGGCGCCGAGTGGATCGGCTTCGGCAATTACCTCCAGATCCGCACCCTCGAAAGCGGGCGCGTGCTCTATCGCGGCGTGCTGGCCGATGCCGGCTGGTGGAACGCGGTGGGCAACACCGTGCGCTTCGCCTTCTGGTCGGTGCTGTGGGAGACGATCTTCGGCATGATCGTCGCCCTGGTGCTCAACGCCGAGTTCCGCGGGCGCGGCATCGTGCGCGCCGCCATCCTGATCCCCTGGGCCATCCCCACCATCGTGTCGGCCCGCATGTGGGGCTGGATGCTCAACGACCAGTTCGGCATCATCAACGATTTGGGCATGAAGCTCGGCATTCTGAGCGCGCCGGTCGCCTGGGTCGCCTCGCCCGACACGGCGATGCTGGCGGTGCTGATCGTCGACATCTGGAAGACCACGCCCTTCATGGCGCTGCTGATCCTTGCCGGGCTGCAGATGATCCCGCGCGATATCTACGAGGCGGCGCAGATCGACGGGGTGCATCCGGTCAAGCAGTTCTTCCGCATCACCCTGCCGCTGGTGCGCCCCGCGCTGATGGTGGCCATCATCTTCCGCGTGCTCGACGCGCTGCGCATCTTCGATCTGATCTACGTTTTGACGCCCAACTCCTCGGCCACCAAGACCATGTCGGTGATCGCGCAGGAAAACCTGTTCCAGTTCAACAAGTTCGCGGAAGGCTCGGCGCAGTCGACGCTGCTGTTCCTGCTGATCGCGCTGTTCACCATCCTCTATATCTGGCTGGGGCGGGTGAATTTCGACTCGGGAGACCGCTGATGGTCGGGAGCCTGAACCTGTGGAAGATCACCAGGACGGTACTGTTCTACCTGCTGGTGATCGCCATCGTGGTGGTCGCGGTCTTTCCCTTCTACTATGCCGTCCTCACCAGCCTGAAATCCGGCACCGACCTGTTCCGGATCACCTACTGGCCGACCTCGTTCAGCCTCGCCAATTATGAATCCGTGTTCCGCCAGGGCGCCTTCCCGCGCAATTTGCTGAACTCGGTGTTCGTCGCGACGCTGACGGTGCTGCTGGCGCTGTTCCTGGCGGTGACGGCGGCGTTCGCCTTGAGCCGCGTGCGGTTCCGCGGGCGCGGGATGCTGCTGATGACGATCCTCGCCGTCTCGATGTTCCCGCAGATCGCCGTGCTGGCCGGCCTGTTCGAGGTCATCCGGTTCCTGGGCATCTACAACACGCCCTGGGCGCTGATCTTCTCCTATACGATCTTCACGCTGCCCTTCACCGTTTGGGTGCTGACCACCTTCATGCGCGACCTGCCGGTCGAGATCGAGGAAGCGGCCATCGTCGACGGCGCCTCGCCCTGGGTGATCATCACGCAGGTGTTCATGCCGCTGATGTGGCCGGCGCTGGTGACGACGGGGCTTCTGGCCTTCATCGCCGCCTGGAACGAATTCCTGTTCGCGCTCACCTTCACCATCTCCAACCAGACGCGCACCGTGCCGGTGGCCATCGCCATGCTCTCGGGCGGCTCGCAGCACGAGATCCCGTGGGGCATCATCATGGCGGCTTCGGTGATCGTCACCGTACCGGTGGTCGTGCTCGTCCTGATCTTCCAGCGCAAGATCGTGTCCGGCCTGACCGCCGGCGGCGTCAAGGGCTAAAAAGGCAAAGCAGAATGGCCAGAATCGAGCTCAAGAACATCCGCAAGTCCTTCGGCGCCGTCGAGGTGATCAAGGGAGTCGACCTCGAAATCGAGTCCGGCGAGTTCATGGTCTTCGTCGGCCCTTCGGGATGCGGCAAGTCCACGCTTCTGCGCCTCATCTCGGGGCTCGAGGACATCACGGCGGGCGAGATGTATTTCGACGGGCAGCTGGTCAACGCGCTGGCGCCCTCGAAACGCGGCATCGCCATGGTGTTCCAGTCCTACGCGCTCTATCCGCACATGACCGTCTACGAGAACATGGCCTTCGGGCTGAAGCTCGACAAGGGCCATTCGAAGGACGAGATCCGCAAGCGCGTCGAGCGCGCCGCCGACATGCTGCAGATCCGGCAATATCTCGACCGCCTGCCCAAGCAGCTCTCGGGCGGGCAGCGCCAGCGCGTCGCCATCGGCCGCGCCATCACCCGCGACCCGAAAGTGTTCCTGTTCGACGAGCCGCTGTCCAACCTCGACGCGGCGCTGCGTGTCGCCACCCGCATCGAGATCGCCAAGCTGCATGAGGGCATGCAGAACACCACCATGATCTATGTGACGCACGACCAGGTGGAGGCCATGACGCTGGCCGACCGCATCTGCGTGCTGCGCGACGGCCATCTCGAACAGGTCGGCACGCCCATGGAGCTCTATGAGCGCCCGGATTCGCTGTTCGTCGCCGGCTTCATCGGCTCGCCGCGGATGAACTTCATCTCCGGCGAGCTGGCCGCGCCCTTCGGCGCCCCGACCGTCGGCGTGCGCGGCGAGCATCTGGTGATCAAGCCGAGCGACGGCGTGTGGAGCGGGCCCGTGGTGCATTCGGAGAATCTGGGTTCCGACAGCTATGCCTATGTCGATATCGGTGCGGAGGATCTGATCGTCGTGCGCGAGGACGGCTCCAAACGCCACCAGTCCGGCGAGATCGTCCATCTCGCCCCGCTCGAGGACAGGCTGCACCGCTTCGACGATGCCGGAAAGCCGATCCGCTGAACCCAAAAGCCGCTGCGCCCGGCCTGCGCCAGTTTGGCGCTTGAGATCGGGCCGGCGAGGGGATAGAGAGCGCCGCCCGCCGCGAAATCGTGCAATTTCGGTGTCATAACCCAACCGACCCGCGACACCATACTGGAGACAAAAATGCCCATCCGCACACTCGTCTGGGGCGAGAACGTCCACGAGCAGAAGAACCAGGTCGTCGCCGACAATTATCCGCAGGGCATGCACAGCCAGATCGCAAGCCTGCTCGCCGAGGACCCCAATATCGTCGCCCGGACGACGACGCTGCAGGAGCCCGAGCACGGCTGCACCGAGGAAGCGCTGGGCGATACCGACGTGCTGGTCTGGTGGGGCCACGCCGCCCATGGCGATGTCGAGGACGAGATCGTCGAGCGCATCGCCCGGCACGTCTGGCAGGGCATGGGCCTGATCGTGCTGCATTCGGGGCATTTCTCGAAGATCTTCAAGCGCCTGATGGGCAGCCCCTGCGCGCTGAACTGGCGCGAGGCCGGGGAGCGCGAGCGGCTGTGGGTGGTCAATCCCGGCCATCCGATCGCCAAGGGGCTGCCGGCCCATTTCGAACTCGAGATGGAGGAGATGTATGGCGAGCCCTTTTCCGTGCCCGAGCCGCTCGAGACCGTGTTCGTGAGCTGGTTCCAGGGCGGCGAGGTGTTTCGCTCGGGCCTGACCTATCGACGCGGCGCCGGCAACATCTTCTATTTCCGCCCCGGTCACGAGACCTATCCGACCTATCACGATGCGACCGTGGGCCAGGTGCTGCGCAATGCCGTGAACTGGGCCCACAACGCCGAGCGCTATCGGACGATCGCGGATGCGCCGAACGTGCCGGTCGACAAGGCGCTCGAAAAGATCGAGGAGCGCGGCCCCAAGCTGCATCACGGCCGCCAGGAAGGCTTTCGCTGAAGTCGTTCCCTTCGTTTGCGGCGTCGCATCGATGAAACAGAGGTTCCCGCTTTCGCGGGAATGACCCGCGGTGGGTTCAGGGGGCGCTTGCGGCCCTGTCGCCCCCGAAAACGACTAAAAAACCCCGGCGTCGCGCCGGGGTCCGTGCATCTGGCGCAGGGCGCATGGGGCGTCCGGGCACGGCAACCGGCATGACGCCGGGGCGCAGCACTGCGGCAGACGCCGCAAGGGATACGCATATGCGGATGCTCATTCTGGGTACCGGAGGCATGGCCAACCAGCATGCCCGGCATTTCTCGGAGATCGAGGGCGTAGAGCTGGTGGCCGGCGTCGACGTCGACCCGGCGCGCGTCGAGGCGTTCAACATGACGCACGGCATTCCCCATGGCTTCGGCTCGCTCGACGCAGCGCTGGCCTGGGGCGAGTTCGACGCCGTCGCCAACGTGACGCCGGACAGCGTGCACCATCCCACCACCATGGCCGCGCTCGCCGCCGGCAAGCACGTGTTCTGCGAAAAGCCGCTGGCCACGGACTATGCCAAGGCGCTGGAGATGACCGAGGCCGCCGAGCGGGCCGGTCTGATCAACATGGTCAATTTGACCTATCGCAACGTCGCGCAGCTGCAGAAGGCGCGCGAGATCGTGCAGACCGGCGGGCTCGGGCGCATCAAGCATTTCGAGGCGAGCTATCTGCAGAGCTGGCTGGTCTCCAAGGCCTGGGGCGACTGGCGCACCGAGAGCCAGTGGCTGTGGCGCCTGTCCAAGAAGCACGGCTCGAACGGCGTGCTCGGCGATATCGGTGTGCACATCCTCGATTTCGCCGTCTATGGGGCCGGCAGCGACATCGACCGGGTATTCTGCCGGCTGGAAACCTTCGAGAAGGCCGAGGGCAACAGCATTGGCGAATAC
This sequence comes from Pseudomonadota bacterium, assembly GCA_023387585.1. GTDB lineage: Bacteria > Pseudomonadota > Alphaproteobacteria > Rhizobiales > Devosiaceae > Devosia. The sequence goes on along the minus strand of JAEWHZ010000121.1, from coordinate 3,680 downwards.
GATCTCGACGCCAATGATTCCTTCGCAATGACGGTGCAGCTCGACAATGGCGCGCTGGGGGTGATCCATGCCTCGCGCTGGGCCACAGGGCATTTCAACGAGCTGCGGCTGCGCGTCTATGGCGACAAGGGCTCGCTCGAGGTGCAGCACAAGCATGACGGCTCGAAGCTGTTCACCTGCCTGGGCGAGGATATCGAGACCGCGACCTGGAGCGAACTCGAGGTCGAGATGGTGCCGACCAACTACCAGCGCTTCGTCGAGGCGGTGCGGGGCGGGCGCAATCTCGATCCCAGCTTCCGGCACGCCGCCAATCTGCAGCGCGTGCTCGATCTCGCCACCGCGACCGACCGCGACCGGCGCGAGCATCGCGTCAACGGCTGAGCCTGCGTGCAACCTTTGCCGCGCTCGCGGCTTGCAGTGGGCGCAAGGCCGAAACGGAGCGTCATATGGGTATCATCTGGGCCATCATCATCGGTTTCGTCGCAGGCATGATCGCCAAATGGATCACGCCGGGCGACAACAAGCCCTCGGGCTTCATCCTCACCACGGTGCTGGGCATCATCGGCTCGGTGGTCGCCACCCTTCTCGGGCAGGCGATTGGCTGGTACGGGCCCAATGACGGGGCGGGCTTCATCGCCTCGATCGTCGGCGCGGTCATCATCCTGCTCGCCTGGGGCCAGTTGGCGCGCCGCGCGTGAACCGGGACGGGCAGAACCCGGCCCGCGACGGGCCCGGGTTCCGCTTTCATCGCTTCAGCCTCAATCGAGACCGAACATCTGCCGCGTGGCCTGCTCGGCCGCATCGCCCGCCTGCCGGATCTGGTCGTCGGTGAGGCCGGCCTCGCGGGCGGCGTTCTCGGCGGATTTGCGCGCCTCGTCGACGGCCTCCTGCTTCTGGGCGTCGCTGAGATCGAGCGCCTCGACTTCCTGCTGCACGGCCTGCATCGCCTGATCGACGGTCATATCCGTGCCCGGAACCATCGTGTTGCCCGGCGTCGTGCTGGTTGCGGCGGGCTCGGGGGCGGGAGCCGGAGGCGGTTCCACGGGGGCCGGGGTTTCGACGGCCGGCGCCGGTTCGGTCTGTGCGGCCGGGGTCTCGGCGGGCGTCTCGGGTGCGTCGCCGCAGGCGGCGAGCGTCAGTGTGGCGGCGAGCGCCGTGGCGATGGCGAAAGGCTTCATGGGATCGTCTCTTTATCGTCAGGAAGGGCGGACCTCTTCACGAGGCTGTGATCGACCTGAAACGGGAAAGTGTCGAAGTTTTGACGCACGAAAAAAGGGCGCCGTCGCCGGCGCCCTTCGTGTTGCTGCGGGGCGAAGGGTCTATTCGACCTCGACGATGCGCCCGTCGGTATAGGGGGTGTATTCCCCGCCCTGCGCCGCGATGTAATCGGCCAGAACCTGCTCGAGCGGCGGGCCGAAATCATAGGGGTTGTCGCCTTCGGCGAAGGTCGAGTAGCCGTCGCCGCCGCGGCGGGTGTAGTCGTTGGTGACGACGCCATAGGTGGCGTCCGGATCGATCGGGGTCCATTCGCCATCGACCTGGACGCGGGTCTCGACGATGCGCGAGCCGGCGGGCTGGTTGCGATCCCAGGTGTACTGGAGCCCGGCGACCTGCGGGAAGCGGCCGGCGCCGTTCTCGTAGTCGCTGACGCCGTTTTCCAGCGCCTCGACGACATCGGCCCCGCTCAACTGCACGGTGGCCAGCGTGTTCGAGAAGGGCAGCACGGTCAGCGCCTCGCCCATGGTGATCTCGCCGGCGTCGATCGAGGCGCGCAGCCCGCCGCCGTTCTGGATGGCGATGCTGATCCCCTGGTCGGCGACGCGGTCGAGCATGGCGTCGGAGACGAGATTGCCCATCTGGCACTCGATGATGCGGCAGGTCTCGCGCGAGCCGTCGATCGGGGCGGTGGCGGTGCCGATCACCTCGGCCATCAGCTCCTGCAGCGGCTCCTCGAGCTCGGCGAGGCGGGCGGCGATGCCGGCATCGGGCTCGAAGCTGGCATCGATCAGGGTCGGCTCGCCGGAAAAGGCGGTGACGTTGCCCTCGTCGTCCCAGGTGACCTCGAGATGGCCGAGATATTTGCCATAGGCGTTGGCGGTGACGATCGGCACCTCGATGCCGCGCGGATTGGTGACGATGGTCGGGTAGGGCCCGGCTGCGTTCTCGTCGGTGTTCGACAACAGCGTGTGCGAGTGACCGCCGACGATCACGTCGATGCCCGGCACGCTGGCCGCGATCTCCTGGTCGACCGAATAGCCGACATGGGTCAGGGCGATGATCTTGTCGATGCCCGCAGCTTCCAGCGCCCCGACGGCGGCGCGCAGATAGGCGATGGAATCCTCGAACACGACGTTGTCGCCCGGCGAGGCGGTCTCGTCGGTGTCCTCGGCCAGCACCGAGACGATGCCGATGCGCTCGCCGCCGACCTCGATGACCACGGCCTGCTCGAGGATGTCGGCCAGAAGCGGCTCGGCGACGACATTGGTGTTGCCCGACACGATCGGGAACTCGATGGCGGCGATCAGAGCGGCGAGCTCTTCGGGGCCGTCGTCGAATTCGTGGTTGCCCACCGCCATGGCGTCGATGCCGAGCATATTGGAGAACTCGGCCACGATCTCGGAGCGGTACTGGGTGTAGAACAGCGAGCCCTGGAACCAGTCGCCGGCGTCGAGCAGGACGACATTGGCATCGCCCAGCGCGTCGCGCGCATTGTCGATCGCAACCTTGACCCGCGCGATGCCGCCAAAGCATTCGCCGGCGGCGTCGGTCTCGGCGTCGCAATTGGAATCCGAGCTCGTCACCGGCTGGAAGCGCGAGTGGAAATCGTTCAGATGCAAGATGTTGAGCGTGAAGTCGGCATAGGCCGGAGAGCCCATCAAGGTCAGCGCCGTGGCGCCGAGCAGCAAGCGTTTCATCCCTGTTCCTTCCCAATGTCTGGTCTTCGCACGCCGACCCTCGCGGCCGCGCGGGCAGCATCTCGCCTAAGCATGGCTGGATGACGCTGCCGTGAAGCCGAGCTTAAGCACGGATTGCGCCCGCTGGAACTGCATTCATCACGACGGCGCGCAGAATTTGCATTTGCCGGCACGATCGGTAAGACCGGGGCAACCCATCTTGCGTATAGCAAGCCGAAACCGCTACGGGCCATGAACGTGCCATGACCGAGACCGCAACGATCTTCGAGGCCGCGCCCGACGCGCAACCCGCCGTCCCGGCGGGCGGAATGCCGGCGTTCCTCGTCATCGGCGCCGGCGCCGCCTGCGGCTTCGTCCTGCTGTCGGCGGTGCTGATCCCGGCGGTGCCCGTCTGGCCGGCCTGGCTGGTGTCGAGCCTGTGCTATGCCGGCTTCATCGTGCCGGTCTATCTGCTGCAGCGCCGCTTCGTGTTCGGCAAAGAGGCCCCGCATGCGGCAGCCTTTCCGCGCTATGTGGCGGTGCAGGCGGGCGCTGTGGCGCTGGCGACCGGCTTTTCCTTTCTGGCGCATGCGCATCTGGCGCTGTCGCCTCTTTTCGCCGCGACGGCGATCGCCGGGCTGACGGCTGTGGCGAATTTCTTCGTCCTGCGGCTCTGGGCTTTCGCGACGCGATGAGAAGCGCCGTTCTCCACAGGGCGCTGAACGCCGTGCACGACAAGGCCGTGTTCAGCCGCCGCGTCGAGGTGCTGAGCCGGCACCTTGCGGA
>JAEWHZ010000073.1 GCA_023387585.1 Pseudomonadota bacterium | reverse complement strand
ATGCCGATGAAGCGCTCCAGCGACCCCAGGATCGCCCGATGCAGCATCACCGGCCGCTGGCGCGAGCCGTCCTCGGCCACATAGGAGGCGTCGAGCCGCTCGGGCATGACGAAATCGAGCTGCAGCGTGCCGCACTGCCAGCTCCGCCCGATCGCGTCCTTGAGGTGGAATTCGAGCTTGGGGCCGTAGAACGCCCCCTCGCCTTCGGCGATCTCGAAATCCCGCCCCGTGGCCCGCAGCGCGTCCCCGAGGCTCTTTTCCGCCAGGTCCCACACCGCATCCTCGCCCGCCCGGGTCTCCGGCCGGGTCGCGAGCAGGATCTTCACCTCGGTGAAGCCCATATCGGCATAGACGGAATCGAGCAGCGCGCAGAACCCCTCGGTCTCCGCCTGGATCTGGTCGATGCGGCAGAAGATGTGCGCGTCGTCCTGGGTCATCTGGCGCACGCGCATCAGCCCGTGCAGCGCCCCATGCGCCTCGTTGCGGTGGCAGCATCCGAACTCGGCCAGCCGCAGCGGCAGGTCACGATAGGACTTGATGCCCTGGTTGAACACCTGCACATGCGCCGGGCAGTTCATCGGCTTGAGCGCCAACAGGTTCGCCTCCGGCGAGATCACCGGCTGGTCGCCCTCGGTCGAGGGCGTCTCGTCGGGCACCACGAACATGTTCTCGCGGAACTTGCCCCAATGGCCGGATTTCTCCCACAATTTGTTGTCGAGAAGCTGCGGGGTCTTGATCTCCTGATATCCCGCCCCGTTCAGCCGGCGGCGGATATAGGCTTCCATCTGGTTGTAGAGCACGAACCCCTTGGGGTGCCAGAACACCGAGCCCTGCGCCTCTTCCTGCAAATGGAACAGGTCGAGCTCGCGGCCGATCCTGCGATGGTCGCGCTTTTCCGCTTCCTCCAGCATATGCAGATGCGCATCGAGCTCCGCCTGCGTGGCGAAGGCCGTGCCGTAGATGCGGCTGAGCACCGGGTTGCGGCTGTCCCCGCGCCAATAGGCGCCGGCCACCTTGGTCAGCTTGAAGGCCGAGCCGACATCCTTGACCGAGCGCATATGCGGCCCGCGGCACAGATCGAGCCACTGGCCCTGCCGGTAGATGCGGATCGTCTGGTCCTCGGGAATGGCGTCGACCAGCTCGACCTTGAAGTGCTCTCCCTTGGCCGCGAAGAAATCCTTCGCCGCCTCGCGGCTCCAGATCTCCTTGGTGAACACCGCGCCGCGATCGACGATCTCCGCCATCTTCTTCTCGATCCGGCGCAAATCGTCCTCCGAGAACGGCGTGTCGCGGAAGAAGTCGTAATAGAAGCCGTTCTCGATCACCGGGCCGATCGTCACCTGCGTGTCGGGCCAGATCTCCTGCACCGCCTCGGCCAGAACATGCGCGGCATCGTGCCGGATCAGCTCCAGCGCCGCCGGGTCGTCGCGCGTGACGAACGCGATGGCGCCGTCTTCCTCGAGCGCATCCGAAAGATCGCTCAACACGCCGTTCCAGCGCATGGCCACCGTCTTCTTGGCCAGGCTTTTTGAGATGCCTTCGACGATGGTGGTGCCGGTGGTGCCGCGCGTGAATTCGCGAACTGCACCATCGGGGAACGTCACCTTGATCATCGTAGGTCTCCGGAAAATTGGGGTTGCTCGTGCGCTCACGGCGAGCGCGGGCCTGTCTAGCACGCTTTGCGACCATTTCCAGTATGGGCATCCGCATGCCCGGCGCCTATATTGTGGCCATGAGCGAGGATGGCATCGACCTGAAGTTTATCGGGCATCAGCTGGAGCGCCTGCTTGAAGAGCAGCGCACCATTCGCCGCGAGATCGGGGACATGCGCTCGATAACGCTGGCCCTGCTCGACCAGTCGCGGCGCGCCGAGCGCCGCATCGGCGAGGTTCGCGACGATCTGGAACTGCTGATCAAGGCCGAGCTCGGCGGCCGGCTGGCGCATATGGAGACACGGCTCGAAACACGTGTCGATCAGAGCCTCGAACAACTGGCCGAACGGCTGCACAAGCACACACCCTAACCCCAGCGCCCGTACCGCCACGGCAGCCACCATCGTGCGCCTTCCGGCGCAACCTCGGGCACCGGATCGTAGCCATGCGTGCCCCCCGGCCGGCAGCGCCACAGCCGCGCCGCGCCCATCCACCCGCCCGGCCAGAAGCCGAACCGCCAGATGGCGTCGCGGGTGAATTCCGAGCAGGTCGGCAGATGCCGGCAGCTGCGCCCGGTGAAGGCCGACAGCGTGTAGCGATAAAGCGTGATCAGCGCCACGGCGGCGAAGGTGAAGGGCAGGTCGATCAGACGCCAGCCGCGCCAGCGGATTCTTTCCATCAGCTTCAGGCGCCAACCGTTTGGCTGGACTCTATCTTTTCCAGCGCCTCTGCCACCGCGTCGAACACCAGCAGCGTCGAGCCGTGCCGGTTGGGAAAATCGCGAACCGGCTCGAGATAGCCCAGCTCCGCCCAGCGCCCCTCCGGCGGCGCCCCGCCCTCTTTCAGCATCGCATGCATCGCCGCGCGCAGCGCCCGGAAATCCGCCACCTTCGTGCCGACGATCCTTGCCGCTACGATCGCCGCCGAGGTCTGCCCCAGCGCGCAGGCGCTGACCGAATGCCCATATTGCGCGAACACCCCGCCCTCGACGGCGATGTCGACCTCGATCGCCGAGCCGCAGATGCGGCTCACCTTGCGCGCGCTCGCCTGCGGCGCCGCCAGCCGCGGCGCAGGCGGCGGGTTGGCCGCGATCTCGATGATCTTTTCCGAATACAGCCTGTCGAGCTCTGCCATCCTGATACCGGCTTGGGCGCGTGAACCGAACGTTCTATATAGGACCCTCGCCGGCCCGTGTCAGGTCCGGCCCTGCCGCCCAACAGGAGCGCTCTAGAGATGGATGCCCGCGTCAAGCCCCTCCAGGCCGTCCCCTGCGCCGAAAATCCGCCCTGTCGCCCCACAAGGGCCGAGGCCGAGGCAGCCGTGCGCACGCTGATCGCCTGGGCCGGCGACGATCCCGGCCGCGAAGGGCTGCTCGAAACGCCGGCACGCGTCGCCAAGGCCTATGGCGAGCTGTTCGCCGGCTATGCCCAGGACCCGCGCGAGGTGCTCGAGCGCACCTTCAAGGATGTCGGCGGCTATGACGACATCGTCCTGGTGCGCGACATCCCCTTCCATTCCCATTGCGAGCACCACATGGTGCCGTTCTTCGGCAAGGCGCATATCGCCTATCTGCCGCATGATGGCGTTGTCGGCCTGTCCAAGCTCGCCCGGCTCGTCGATGTCTTCGCCCGGCGCCTGCAGACGCAGGAAACGCTGACGGCACAGATCATCGACGCCATCAACGAGCATCTCGGCCCGCGCGGCGCCGCGGTGATGATGGAGGCCGAGCACATGTGCATGACCATGCGCGGCGTGCGCGCGCATGACGTCATGACCGTCACCCACCGCTTCACCGGCGTCTTCGCCGAGGACCGACACGAGCAGGACCGCTTCTTCGCCATGATCCGCCAGCGCTGATGCCCCGCTACACCTTCCCCCCCATCGATGCCGTCTCGCCCGCCGAGCGCGAGGGCGGCACCGTGCTCGCCCCCCGCTTCGACGCCGCCGGCCTCGTCACCGCCGTCACCATCGACCATCTCTCGGGCGAGGTGCTGATGGTCGCCCATCTCGACAAAGAGGCGCTGAGCCTCACCCTCGAAACCGGCTACGCCCACTACTATTCGCGCTCACGCAAACGCATCTGGAAGAAGGGCGAAACCTCGGGCGAATTGCAGCGCATTGTCGAGATCCGCACCGATTGCGATCAGGACGCCTTCGTGCTGCGCGTCGAACAGCTCGGCCACGGCGCCGCCTGCCACACCGGAAGGCGCAGCTGCTTTTATCGCCATGTCGAGCAGTCCGATGGCGAAGCGCGCCTCTCCCAACCCGACATGCCCCCGCTCTTCGACCCGCACGCGGTTTATAGAACCTAGCCCCGCCGCTCGAACAGCCCCACCATCACCAGCCCGGCGAGAAAGCCGCCGATATGCGCCTGCCAGGCGATCTGCACCGCCAGCCCGCCCGTGAAGGCGCCGACCACCGGTATCGCCGCGTTGAGCCCGATCCAGATCAGCACGAAAGCCCGCGCGCGCGGATCGCGCAGCATCTCCCCGAAACTTGCCAGCTTGCGCCCCAGAATCACCGGGTCGCCGGTTTCCGGGTCGCGCGCCACCAGCACCGGCTGGAACATGAAGCGCGCCGCCGCTCCCGTCAGCCCCGAAACCCCGCCCGAGGCGCCGAGCAAAAAGGCCGGCACGGCATAGTTGGTCGTGGCGAACACCGCAGCGCCCAGCGCCGCCGAAACGAAGAAGATCGTCAGCGTCGGCGCGGTCCCGTAGCGGCGCGCGACCGGGGTCGCGAAGATCACCAGCCAGGCCGTGTTGACCAGCAGATGCTCCCACCCGTCATGCAGCAGCGCATGGGTGAACGGCGTCCACAGCAGCGGCCACCACAGGCTCGCATCCTCGAACCCCGCGACGATCCGCACCGGCAGGAACGACAGCAGGCCGATCATCTCGAACCGCATGTCTTGGTTAAGCGCGAAGGTTGCTATGAGGTGAATGCCGATCAGCACGCCCGCCAGCGCCGTCACCACGCCCGGCAGCAGGAACGCCGGCTCTCTCGCCGGCCCTGTTGCGCTCTTGCCGGCCTCGCCCCCGTCTTCGCTCATCGCCCGGCGCTCCGCCTGTCCTGCCTCGAAACGGCACAGCTTATCCACATGGACCCGACCGCGTTAACCTTAAGAATTGTTTAAGCGCGCTTTCCGGCACCGGCTTTGTCACATTCGCGTTTGGCGGGAGCGACGCTGCATCCGGCACAGCTCGCACGATTCTAGAGCGTTTCCAACCAAAGTGGATTCCCGCTTTTGTGGTTCGGAAACGCGACCAACGAGGGCTTACGACCATTTCGTCGAGACAGCGAAATGGTCCAGCGGAAGACAAGAATGCAAAAAGCGAGCACGCGAACGCTCTTCGGTTACTGGAACGGTCTGCGCGGATCGCGCAGCGCCCCCGAGCGCAAGGATCTCGACCCCACCCGGATTCGCGAGGCGCTGGCCAGCACCTTCATCCTCGAGGCCGAGCTCGGCGGCACCTACCAGTTCCGCCTCGCTGGCTCGCATCTGTGCACCAGCTATTGCCGCGAGCTGAAAGGCCGCTCCTTCTCCGCCCTGTGGCACGACCGGGACCGCGACGCCCTCGAAACGCTGATCCGCGCCGTCACCGAGGACCATGCCGTCGCCCTCGTCACCTTCCAGGGCAGCACCGCCATCGCCACCAGGGCGAATTACGAGATGATCCTTTTGCCGCTGCGCCACAACGGCTCGACCCAGTTGCGCCTGCTCGGCGCCATGACGGCGCTGGAGGAGCCCTACTGGCTCGGCGTCCAGCCCATCGTCGAACAGCGCATCACCGGCCTGCGGCTCATCTGGCCCGACGAGCAGGCCGGCGGCGACATCGCCACGATCGTTAACGCCCAGATTAACGCCCATGCCGTCGGCGAGACCGGCTTCGACGAAAGCTCCGGCCTCGGCGTGCCATCGACGCTGTTCGGCCGATCCGCCCGCCGCTACGCGCATTTGTCGGTCATCGACGGCGGGCGCAGCTGAGCGTTTCCAGCAAAAATAGCCGCAAGTTCTGCTTTTCGAAGAACGCAAAAAACAAGGATCCGGCACTAAACCGGGCCTCCCGCGCATCCGGTAAATTACCCTCCGCAAATGGGCGGAGCACGACACCTTGCGTTAACCACCGGGCTTTACAGTTGTGAATTATCACGCTCCGTTGGCTCCTGGCTGGCTGATGTTCACCGACGAAATCACGACGATCCGCAACCCGGCCCCGTCACGCCCGGCCGCCGGCGATTCGCGCTTCCAGCGCGTGCGGGTTTCCGTGCTCGGGCGCTACATGCTCGCCGACCGCCGCGAGTTCCCCTGCCAGATTCTCGAGATGTCCCCCGGCGATGCCGTCGTCATCGCCCCCGTCGCCGGCCTGCCGGGCGAGCGGCTGATCGCCTATGTCGACCATATCGGGCGCATCGAGGGCACGCTGGTCGAATCCATTGATGGCGGATTCGTTCTCTCCATCGAGGCTTCGGCGCGCAAGCGCGACAAGATGGCGGCCCAGCTGACCTGGCTCGCCAACAAGGACCTGCTCAACCTGCCCGAGGACCGCCGCCACGAGCGCCTCGTGCCCGACAACCGCCATTCGACCATCACCCTCGACGATGGCCGGCGCTACAATTGCAAGATCATCGACATCTCGCTGTCCGGCGCCGCCGTCGAGCTCGACGTACGTCCCGCCATGGGCACGCCGGTGACGCTGGGGCGCATGCGCGCGCGCGTCGTGCGCCATTTCCAGAACGGGGTCGCGGTCGAGTTCGCCTCGCACCAGCAGATGATCACCGTGATCCAGCAGAACCTGCGCGTGAACTGAACTCCGAAATCCCATCCCGTCATGGTGAATGCGACCTGAATCGCATCGATAAAACTCGTCTAAAAACACCCCGGCTTTTTTCCTAAGCCCGAAATCCGCGGCTCTTAGCGTGGTCTCCGTCAGGGAGATCACACATGAACCGCATTCTTCGCATCGCATCGGCGCTCTTTTTCGCCCTCGCCTTCGCCGCGCCGGCCGCCGCCATCGACTTCACCAACGTCGCCTTCGTGCCCACCGCCCGCCAGGCGACCTCCGTTCCCATCGGCCACGCCCAGTTCTGCGCCACCCGCCCCGGCGAATGCGGCGCCAATGCCGAGCTGATCGCCGCCGTGCCGCTCACCGAGGCGCGCTGGCAGGACCTGATCGAGGTCAACGCCCACTACAACACCACCATCGCGCCGGCCACCGACATGGACCTCTACCAGGTTGAGGAGTTCTGGACCTATCCCGTCAGCGGCTTTGGCGATTGCGAGGACTACGTGCTCGCCAAGCGCCGCGCGCTGATCGAGCGCGGCTGGCCCGCCTCCACCCTGCTGATCAGCGTCGTCCGCGAGCCCAATGGCGACGGCCATGCCGTGCTCGTCGTCCGCACCGATCGCGGCGACCTCGTGCTCGACAACCAGGACGCGCTGATCCGCGTCTGGCACGAAACGCCCTACACCTACGTCAAGCGCCAGGACCAGGCCCATTCCGGCCGCTGGGTCGACATGCTCGACGACCGCGTCACCGTCACCGCCTCGACGAACCGCTGACGCAACCGGACCGGGTCCCGCTCCCTGACAAGACGGGGTCCGAAACGACGAGGCCGGCAATGGGCGCCCATTGCCGGCCTCGTTGATTCGATTTCCCCGCTTCCGCCGCGAAGTGCTTGCAAAGACTCTACGATCGCACCGCCACATAGGCTCCGACGAACAGCAACCCGGTCAAAAACGCCCAGCCGAACGCGACGAACGCGGCGACCAGCAGTCCGGACATGGAGCGCACCCCGTTGTCGAACCCCATGCCCAGCTTGAGCATGATATACGGCCCGCACACGAAGCTGAGCACCAGATTGCCCAGCATATGCGCCACCGTGGGCCCGTCGAAGCGCAGCAGCGCCTGCTGGCGCGCCAGCCATTGATACAGGTGCGTCCCCGCCCCGGCGATGCACAGCCCCACTCCCATGATGAAGGCCGCCAGCAGCAATTCGCGCAACATCCCCGTCGCACCCTGCGTCCGTTAACGTATTGTTAAGCATATCAGGGCGACATCTGGTGTCGATAACTGGTCGGATTTCTGGTTAACGCCGATGCGCTCACTGCCTGCCTCGCTTGCCCTGCCCCGGCGGGAAGCGGCTGCGCTTGGCTATAATCTGGTCCTGCTGCTGCTGATCGCGCTGACGCTGGCGCTGGGCGCCGCCTTCTGGTTCGACCGGGCGATGAACGCCGATTCCCCCGACCGCCCGGGCCGCATGCTGGTGCGCAACGTCTCGGGCGTCGACCTGACCATTCCCTCCGCCTGGATGCGCAACGCCTCCGGCTCGTCGCTGGGCTTCAACAGCGAGGTCAATCTGCGCCTCACCCTCGTTCCCGAAGGCGTGGCGCCCTTCGAGCTCGGCCTCGACATCGTGCCGCGCAGCCGCGCCCGTCCCAGCGCGGTCCTGCTCGACACCGTCTATGTCCATCAGTTCGCGCCGGAAACGCTCGCCGGGCCCGCCGGGCTGGTCGGCAAGCCGCTGAGGCCCGGTTCCGGGCTAGCGGGGGAAAGCGTGTGGTATGATCCGCTGGCGGCCGAACCATTCGTTGCCCGCTGCCTGCCGGCCCTCGGCGCCGACGAGCCTGACCGGTGCCTGCGCACCATCGCCCTGCCGCGCGGACTCTCCGCCGTTCTCAGCTTCCCCGCCCCGGCGCTCGGGGCGTGGAGGGGGTTCGATGCGGCGCTGGACGAAACCCTGCGCCGGATCGGAGCGCTGTGAGCCGCTTCTACTCTTCCAGATCGATATCGAGGATCGACATCGAGAACATATAGGACACGTCCCCGTCCTCGTCGTCGATATGGATCAGCCCGATCGATTCCTCGCCCACGAACACCTCGACCGAATCGTCGAGCTTGGGGCGCGGGCGGACGTCGATATTGCGATTGTTGAACTTGGTCTGCAGGAAATTCTGCAGCTTGATGATCTCGGCGTGCTTCACGCAATCGCTCCTGAATGCTTGCAAAAGGATTAAGGTATTGCAGGCCGCTTCCCGGCGGCCTTTCGATATGGCGCATACATAGACGCCCGGGGCATGCCCGCAACCTCGGAACGCGGTTTTCCCCGCCACAACCGCCGGAGCGGTGGAAAGCCTCAGCCGCTGGCTTCGAGCACCTGCACCATCTGGTTCATGCTCAGCGCCGGCTGCTCGCAGCCCGCCTCGCCGATCACCCGGGCCGGAACGCCGGCCACCGTAGTGCGCGGCGGCACCTCCTTGAGCACCACCGAGCCCGCCCCGATGCGCGAGCAGTCGCCGATGCGGATATTGCCCAGCACCTTGGCCCCGGCGCCGATCATCACGCCATTGCCGATCTTGGGGTGCCGGTCCTCATCGGACTTGCCCGTGCCCCCCAGCGTCACGTTCTGCAGCATCGACACATTGTCGCCCACCACCGCCGTCTCGCCGATCACCAGCCCCGTGCCATGGTCGAGCATGATGCCCCGGCCGATCTTCACCGCCGGGTTGATGTCCGCCTGGAACACCTGGCTGGCCCGGCTTTGCAGATAGAGCGCCATGTCGCGCCGGCCGGACAGATGCAGCACATGCGCGAAGCGGTGCGTCTGGATCGCCTGATACCCCTTGAAATAGAGAAACGGCTCGATGGCCCTGTGGCAGGCCGGGTCGCGGTCCAGCGTCGCCGCGAGATCGGCCCGCGCCGCCTCGCCGATTTCGGGATGATCGGCCATCACCTCGCGGAAGGCATGCCGGATCAGGTCGGAGGATACGTCCTCATGGTCGAGCTTGGCCGCCAGCCGATGCGCCAGCGCATCCTCGAAGCTGTCGTGATTCAGCACCGACGAGATCACCAGATTCGCCAGCGAGGGTTCCGCTGCGACGATCTCGCGCGCACCCTTCACCACGGCCGCCCATACCGGGTCGACCGATGCGATCGGCTGCGTCCTGGTGATCGTGCTCATCTGGCTCTCCGCTTCTGTGGGCGCTCGGAGCACACCATATAGACTCCGCGCGATGGTTTTACAAAGATCGCCGCGCACGAATGGTTCATGACGCGTCGCCATTGTGATGCGTGGAAAGAAATTCCAGCGCCTTCGCCTTGAACGCCTTGTCACCGGTCGCGCGCATATGATCGCGCCGGGGGATCACGAAGGCCTCGGCATCCGGCAGCAGTTCCGCCAGCGGCTCCGGCCGCCCGGCCATCTCGTCCTTTTCTCCCACCGCCACCAGCACCGGCACCGAAATCCGCCGCGCATCGGCCCTGGCCATCGGCTCGCGCGAGGTTTCCATGCAGGCCGCCAGCGCCACCAGGTCCGAGCCGGTCTGCTCGGCGAAGCTGCGGAACTGCCGTGCCGTAGGATGCGTCAATCCCTCGAGGCTCGGCGCCAGCAGCCCGGCGATGATGTCCTCGCCATCGCTCAGCCCATGGATCAGATTCAGCCCCATGCCGCCGAATATCGCGCAGCGCACCCGCTCGGGATGCGCATAGCTGGCAAAGGCGGCGATGCGCGCCCCCATCGAATAGCCCAGCAGCGCCGCCCGCTCCACGCCTAGATGGTCGAGCAGCGCCATGGCGTCCCCCGCCATAACCGTCGGCGTATAGGCCTCGGCCTCGTGCGGCCCGTCGCTGTCGCCATGCCCGCGATTGTCGAGCGTCACCGCCCGGTAGCCGGCATCGACCAGCGTCTCGACCCAGCCCGTGTCGAGCCAGTTCACCTTGCCCGAGGAGGCGAAGCCGTGAATGCACAGCACCACCGGCCCCTCCCCGTATTCGGCATAGCTCAGCCGCAGGCCCTGCGATTCGAAATACGGCATAAGTCCCTCCGCTGCTGTCGCCCCGGTCTCGGCGAGCCCGGCGGCGAAATCAAGCCCGCGCCAGACCTTCCTGCCCTGCCTCAAGGTGCGGCAAACAGAGCTAACACCATTTCGGCGTTTCAAAGCGGCGGCGAAATGGGCTAGTGTCCGGCCGTTTTCACGCGCCGACCGGAGCATGCCCATGGCCAATGCCACAACGCCCCATTTCCACAACAGCGAAGGGCTGCGCCGCATCGAGATCGGCTCCAGGGAATTCCAGTGCGTAGGCGCCCTGCCGCCCTTCGACCATCCGCACATCTATCTCGATATGGGCAAGGATATCGAGATCGTCTGCCCCTATTGCTCGACGCTCTATGTCTATAGCGCCCGCCTCGCGCCGGGCGCCGCCAACCCGGCCTCCGCCGTGTTCGCCGACGCCTGAGCGGGCGCGGGCCCGCTTGGGGCGGTATCTGCAGTGCCGACATCTCCAGTCCATAGCGACGATCGCACGATATACATCGCCGGCGCGGGGATAGCCGGGCTCACCCTCGCTTTGGCGCTCGCCCGCTTCGGCCTGCCCATCGTCGTTCTCGAACGCGCCCGCGAGCTGCCCGAACAGGGTGCCGGCGTGCAGATCGGGCCCAATGCCTGGCGCATCCTCGATTCGCTCGGCCTGTCGGACGATCTCAGCCGCGCCGCCCTGTTCCCCGAAGCGCTCGACATCTGGTCCGGCTCCGGCAGCAGCCCGACCGCCCGGCTGGTCTTTGGCGCTGCCATGGCCGAAGCCTTCGGGGCGCCCTATGCGGTCTTGCATCGCGCCGACCTCGCCCAGGCCTTGCACCGCGCCTGCAAGCGCTTCGCCAATATCGAGATCCTGTTCGGCATCCGCAGCTTCGATGCCGAGCCGCATGCGCGCGGCCTGTCCATCGTCAGCGACGAGATCACCGGGCTCGGCCGCTCCGGCCGCGCCCATGCCCTGATCGGTGCCGACGGCGTCCATTCGGGCACCCGCACCGCCCTGCTCGGCGGTCCCGCCGCCACCTATTCCGGCCGGCTTGCCTGGCGCTGCCTCGTGCCTTACCCCGCCGTCGCCTCGGTGCTGTCGCCCGATCGCTCGGCCCTGTTCCTCGGGCACGATTTCCATCTCGTCGCCTATCCGCTGCCGCCGCGCGGCGTCGTCAACCTCGTCATGTTCCGCCCCCACCGCCTGCCGGCGGGCGCCGAGCTGCCCGAAAACCCCGACCTGCCCCGGCAGGCCCGAAAATCCGAGACGCTCGCCACCCTGTTCGCCGCCGCTAAAGGCGCCTGGACGCCGTGGCCGCTCAACACCGTCTCGACCTCCGTCTGGCACCGCGGCCCCATCGGCCTCGTCGGCGATGCCGCCCATGCCATGCTGCCCTTCCAGGCCCAGGGCGCGGCCATGGCCATCGAGGACGCCGCCATCCTCGCCCCGCTCATCGCCACGGCGCCGACGCCGGACGAGGCTTTTTCCTCCTATGCCCGCATCCGCCGTCCCCGCGTCGCCCGCGTCGCCGGCATCTCCGCCGCCAATGGGCGCATCTTCCATCTGCCCCCGCCTTTGGGCATCGCGCGCGATCTCGGCATGCGCATTCTCGGCCCGCGCGATCACATCCGCCGCCTCTCATGGCTCTACGGCCACGACGCGCTGGCGCAACCTTCCCGCGAATGAGGTTTTGATCCTGCGCTTGCCTGGACGCGCGCGCCTGTGTCAACTGCCCCCACCTTCCAAGGAACCAATCCCCCCGCATGTCAGAAGCCCGGTCGAAACTGACGCTGGTCTGCATCCTGATCACGGTGCTGCTCGATATGATCGGGCTGGGCATCATCTATCCGGTCCTGCCCGAGCTGCTCGAGGAGCTGACCGGCGGCAGCGTCGCCGACGCCGCCATCATCGGCGGCTATCTGGTCTTCGTCTATGCGCTGATGCAATTCATCTTCTCGCCCATACTGGGCAATCTGTCCGACCGCTTCGGGCGCCGGCCGGTGCTGCTCATCTCGCTGCTGGGCCTCACCTTCGACTACCTGATGATGTCGATCGCCCCGGTGGTGTGGTATCTGTTCATCGGCCGCATCATCGCCGGCATCGCCGGCGCCGCCGTCGCCACCGCCACCGCCTACATGGCCGACATCACCCCGCCGCATAAGCGCACCCACCGGTTCGGGCTGATCGGCGCCGCTTTCGGGCTCGGCTTCATCATCGGCCCGGTCGTCGGCGGCGAGCTCGGCGAGTTCGGCCCGCGCGTGCCCTTCTTCGTCGCCGCGGGCCTCGCCTTCGCCAATTTCCTGCTCGGCCTTCTGGTGCTGCCCGAGAGCCTGCCCCGGCACAATCGGCGCAAGTTCGACATCCGCCGCGCCAACCCCTTCGGCGCCGTCATGGCCCTGCGCCAGTATCCGGTGGTGCTGTGGCTGCTGACGGTGCTGTTCATGTTCACCCTGTCGGCGCAGGCCTTCCCCTCGGTCTTCACTTATTTCACCATCGAGGTCTTCTCCTTCTCCTCGAGCCAGATCGGGCGCGCCCTCGGCGCTTTCGGCGTCGGCTTCGCCATCTGCCAGGCGCTGCTGGTCGGCCCGCTGGTCAAGCGGCTGGGCGAGATGAGCGTCACCATCATCGGCATGCTCGCCGCCGCCGGCGCCTTCATCGGCGTCGCCTTCAACGCCGATGTCTGGTTCCTTTACGGCTACATCATGCTCGGCGCGCTTTCGGGCCTAGCCGCCCCCGCCATCAACGGCGTCTTGTCGCGCAACGTGCCCGACAACGCCCAGGGCGAATTGCAGGGCGCGGTCAACGCCGCCAACTCGCTCGCGACCATCATCGGCCCGCTCGCGGCGACACAGATCTTTTCCTATTTCACCGCCGACCGCGCCGCCGCGACCTACTTCCCCGGCGCCCCGTTCATCGCCTCGGCCGGGATGGTCATCTTCGGCATTTTGCTGTTCATATTCGCCGCTTTCCGCTTCGACCTGCGCCACCGGCCCTCGATCGCCGACCGCCCGCACCCGCCCGATATCGCCCCGCCCGGCCAGTTGCGCTCGCCCCCGCTGGAGGAGACCGACCCACCGAAAAAAGGCCGCCCACGAAAGTGAGCGGCCTTAAAATTTTCGTGTAACGATAGAGGCTTACTTACCCAGCGTCGACGGCCAGGTGCCGTGCAGATCCTTGCCGCGCCCCTCGATCTCGAAGCCATGCGCCCCGAAGAAGTCGCGCTGCCCCTGGATCAGGTTCGCCGTGCCCTGCGCCTGGCGATAGCTGTCGAAATAGCTCAGCGCCGCCGACAGGCAGATCATCGGAAACTCTCCGATCGCCGCCGCCGCCACCACCTTGCGCAGGCTCGGATGGCTGTCCTTCATGATGGCGACGAAATCGGGCACCACCAGCAGGTTGGTGGCGTCGCCCTTGGCATAGGCCGAGCTCATCTGGTCGAGGAAACGCGAGCGGATGATGCAGCCGGCGCGCCAGATCTTGGCGATCGTCGCCAGCGGCAGCGCCCAGCCCTTCTCCTCGCTCGCCTTGGCGATCACCGCAAAACCCTGCGCATAGCTGACGATCTTGCCCGCCAGCAGCGCCTTTTCGAGGTCCTCCAGCGTCACGTCGGTTTTGGGCCGGTCCGGCTTGCCATAGATGGCTTCCGCCGCCACGCGCTCATCCTTGCGCGACGAGATCGAGCGCGCCGCGACCGCCCCCTCGATGGCCGTTGCCGGCACGCCCATCTGCTGCGCGACGATCGCCGACCAAACGCCGGTGCCCTTCTGGCCGGCCTTGTCGAGGATCAGCTCGACCAGCGGCTTGCCGGTCTCCCCGTCCACCGCGTCCAGCACATGGCCGGTGATCTCGATCAGATAGGAGTTCAGCGGCCCCTTGTTCCAGTCCTTGAACACCTCGGCGCAGGCCTTCGGGCTCATCCCCAGCCCGTCGCGCATCACCCCATAGACCTCGGCGATCATCTGCATGTCGCCATATTCGATGCCGTTATGGATGGTCTTGACGAAGTGCCCGGCCCCGCCCTCGCCCAGATAGGCGCAGCAGCTCTCGCCGTTGAATTTCGCCGCGATCGCCGTCAGCACCGGCTCGGCATTGTGCCACTGCTCCTTGGAGCCGCCGACCATGATCGAGGGCCCGTGCCGCGCCCCTTCCTCGCCGCCGGACACGCCGACGCCGAGATAGCCGATGC
>JAEWHZ010000067.1 GCA_023387585.1 Pseudomonadota bacterium | reverse complement strand
GCCGAGGCGCCCGCCGAAGAGGTTCCGGCCGAGACCGGCGACACGCTGGTGCTCGATGCCGAAGAGCCGGGCGATGTCGAGCTGATCGCCACCGAAGTCCATGCGGAAGAGCATTCCGAGGTCTTCCCGCCCTTCGATCCGGCGACCTTCCCCAGCCAGCTGCTATGGCTCGCCATCACCTTCGGCCTGCTCTACGTGCTGATGAGCAGGCTGGCCCTGCCGCGCATCGGCTCGATCCTCGCCGAGCGCAAGGCGCGCATCGACGGCGACCTGGCCGCCGCCGAGGCCGACCGCCAGAAGACCGACGCCGCCATCGCCGCCTATGAGGCCGCGCTGGCCGAGGCCCGTTCGCGGGCGCAGGCCATCGCCAACGAGACGCGCGAGACCAATCTCGCCGAGCAGCACGCGGCGCGCCAGGCCGAGGAAGCGAAGCTCGCCGAGCGCGTCGCCGCCGCCGAGGCGCAGATCGCCGCAACCAAGGCGGGCGCCCTCGCCCATATCGACGAGATCGCCGCCGAGACGGCGCAGGCCGTGGTCAACCAGCTGGTCGGCCCGGCCTCGCACGACGCGGCCCGCGCGGCCGTAGCCAAGGTGAAGGGGTAAGCCATGCCTGAATGGATGGACAATTCGTTCTGGGCGGTCGTCGCACTCGTCCTGTTCATCGGCCTGCTGGTCTATTTCGGCATTCCGCGCATCATCGGGCAGATGCTCGACAAACGCATCGCCCAGATCGCCGCCGAACTCGAGGAAGCCCGCAAGCTGCGCGAGGAAGCCGCAGCGCTGCTGGTCGAATACGAGCAGAAGCGCGTCGCCGCCGAGCAGGAAGCCGAAACCATCGTCCTCACCGCCCAGCAGGACGCCGAGCGCATGCGCGCCGACGCCAAGGCGGCCATCGAAGACATGGTGGCGCGCCGCACCAAGGCCGTCGAGGACAAGATCGCCCAGGCGGAGGCCCAGGCCATCGCCGAAGTGCGCGCCCGCTCCGCCGACCTCGCCATCGAGGCCGCCCGCGAGCTGTTGACCGCCGAGGCCGGCATGCGCGGCGACAGCCTCGTCGACCAGGCCATCGCCGAAGTCGGCACGCGCGTGAACTGAGTTTCTCGCAGCAGCGAATCAAAAACCCCGGGCCGCAAGCCCGGGGTTTTTTATGTGTGGAACATTTCTTGGTTGTCGCCTTTCCGAACCGCTCTGAGTTCAGCCGCGGGTGTCGAAGCCGACCCAGATGGTGATGCGCTCGCCGCCGAGATAGGGGATCACCACGTTCTCGACCACCTGGATGAACTCGGCGTTCTGCGCCGGCGGGGTGATGTTAACCGCGATGCGGTAGAGCTCGGAATAGACCGCCTGCCCGTCGCGCTCGACGGCGAAGCGCACCGGCGCCGTCACCTGGCTCTGCGAGCCGGCCGGGCCGAGCAGGACGCGGCCGGTGGCGCCCATATTGACGCGGATCTGGCCGTTGGCGACGACGCAGTTGCGCGTCACCTCGTCGATCACGCCCTGATATTGCAGCGAGGCGGCATTGCCGGTGCGGCCGCCGGCATATTGGAACATTGCCTCGCCGCCCGGCCGCACGCGGATTTCGGGGCATTGGGTGGCGATGGCCGGCAGGGCGTTGGCCTGCTGCTGGGCGATCTGCTGCTGGGTCGGCGTCGCATTGGCCAGCTCCGACGACGAGCCCCCGCCGCCGAACAGCGAGCCCCCCGAACAGGCCGATACCAGCGCCAGCGTCCCGAGCGCCGCAAGGCTCTTCGCAAAGGGTGCTGCCCTAGCTATGGGTCCAGACTTGCCTTGGGTCATCGAGCCCGTCATCGCCGCCTCTTTCCTGTTCTTTTCGCAGTTAAGCATCAGGCGGCTTCGAGCGCCAGCAGCACGGCCGGCGCGCCGCTGCCGGAAACGCCCGGCGCATCCTCGACGAAGATGTGGCGCACCACGCCGTTCTCGACGATCATGGCCGCGCGCGCGAACCGCGCTCCGAGCCCGTTGCCCGACATGTCCCGGTCGATCCCCAGCGCCCGGGCCAGCGCCGCATTGCCGTCGGCAAGAAAGACGATGTCGCCGAGCGCGCCGCTCGCCTCGCCCCAGGCCTTGAGAACGTGATGGTCGTTGGCCGCGCCGCAGACGATGCGCGTCACACCGGCCGCGCGCAGCTTTTCCGCATTGGCGAGGAAACCGGGCAGGTGATTGACGTGGCAGGTGGGAGTGAAGGCGCCGGGCACGGTGAAGAACACCACACGCTCGCCGGCAAGGGCCTCGCTCGCCGCCATGTCCGTCGCGCCCTCCGCGTTCACCAGCTTGATCGGCGTGTCGGGAATGGGCTGGCCGGGCGAAATCATGGGGACGTCCTTCGGCTTGGATTAGGGTTCGATCGCGCGCCAAATCAAAGACTTGGAGCTTTCTGGTTTCGATTCCGTCAAGATCGAAAAAAGCCCCGGGCACGGTTCCTGTCGTGTGCCTGCGATATGCGGCTTTGTCGTGACTTGCAAGGCGGGGCAGGCTTGTTTCCAGCGAAACACGAAACAGGCTTCAGTCCAGCCGCACCTCGACATGTTCGAACAGTGGCCCCTGCGGCGTCGCATAGAGGATTTCGAGCCTGTGCATGCCCGAAACGTTCGGCCGGCCCATCAGCGGAACGCGCACCTCGCCGGTCCGCGGCACATGGCGCGCCGCGCCAAAAATCGCCTCGCCATCGGCGCAGGCGACGATCAGGCTGTCGGGCCGGGCCGCGCCGGGCGCAAGGGTGAGCACCAGGTCGCCATTTTCGACGCGCGCCGCCTCGACCAGGCCCGAACCGGCCAGCGGCGCCGTCGCCACCGCCTGGCGCAGGCGAAGCCCGTTGGCCCTGTCGGGCTCGGATGCGAGCGCCAGATCGAAACGCGCCTGAGCGGGCACGCAGATATCCGAGCAGATGCCTACAAACATGTCGAGGGCCAGATCGCCGCCCGCCGCATCTTCCAGCGACACCTCGATCGGCAGCACCACGCGCCCGGTATAGACGAAATCGAGATAGCCGGCGGTCTCGTCGACCTGCGGCATGGGCCAGACCGGCCGATGCCCGGCGATGCCGCGCGAGCCGGACAGGTCGAATTGCGGCGGCAGGCCGGTTTCGCCCGGCACGCGCCAATAGGTCTTGTGCCCGGGCGGCAGGTCGAGCTCGAGCCCGACCAGCATGCGCCCCC
>JAEWHZ010000270.1 GCA_023387585.1 Pseudomonadota bacterium | reverse complement strand
CCTTGAGCCGCTCGGCGAGGCGCTCGCACATGGCCAGCAGCTCGACGGACAATTCGTCGAGCGTCGTCTTGTCGGTGTTGAAGGTGGTTTCCGCCGAGACGGTCTTCATCTCGTGCTCGGGCGAGACGAGGCGCTGATCCTCGCCGCGCGCGAGCCGGGCCAGCCGCGCGCCGGTCTCGCCATAGCGGGCGATCAGGGCGTTGGGCGCCATCTGCTGGAGCTGGCCGATGGTGTCGAGTCCGTCGCGCTTGAGCTTGTCGGCGAACACCTTGCCGACGCCGTAGATCAGCGAGATGGGGCGCGAGGCGAGGAAATCGAGGGTCTCGTCCCGGCCGATCGGGGCGAAGCCGCGCGGCTTGTCGAGGTCGGAGGCGACCTTGGCGAGGAACTTGTTGTGGCTCAGCCCCACCGAGATGGTCACGCCGATCTCGGTTTCGACCGTGCGCACGAATCGTGCCAGCACTACCGCCGGCGGCGCGCGATGGAGGGCGCGCGTGCCGGAGAGGTCGAGAAAGGCCTCGTCGATCGAGATCGGCTCGATCAGGGGGGTCAGCTTGTCCATATGCGCCCTGATCTGGCGGCTGACCGCGACGTATTTGGCGATGTCGGGCTTGATGATCACCGCGTCGGGGCAGCGGCGCTTGGCCTCGAACATCGGCATGGCCGAGCGCACCCCGGTCTGGCGGGCGATGTAGCAGGCCGTCGAGACCACGCCGCGCTGACCGCCGCCGATGATCAGCGGCTTGTCGGCCAGCTCCGGCCGGTCGCGCTTTTCCACCGCGGCATAGAAGGCGTCGCAGTCGATATGCGCGATCTCGAGGCTGAACAGCTCGCGATGGGCGAGGATACGCGGCGAGCCGCAATCGCGGCAGCGAGGGGGCGGTTCGCCCGTGACGTAGGCGAAGCAGTCGCGGCACAGATAGTCGAGTCTGGTCAGGGCGCTAGCCATGATTGTTCAAGTGCCAGATGCGCATGACGTCCTCCGGCCGCCAGCCGGAATTGGCGCATAGCGCCAGCAGGGCCGGCTCGTTGGCGACCAGATGGTCGACAAGCCCGGTGTCGAGGGCATCCGTGCCGACGGCGCCGCGCAGGTCGTCGGACGACAGCCCGGTCTCGCCCATGAAGCGCATCAGCTCGTCCGGCGATTCGGCCAGCATGGCGAGATAGCGTTCGGCGATCCGCGCGAGGGAGAGGCCGGGTCTTTCTGGGCGCAACATAAATGGGGTCCGCGGACTTTTTCGGCTTTCGTAAGCAATTACATGTTAGCTCAGCGCAGTCGGCCAGGAAAAGTGCGAAGCGGCTTTCCGGTTGGGAAACGCGACGGACCAAAGCGCCGGGGCCAGTGAGGACCAATGCCCAAGACCGTGATGATCGTCGAAGACAACGAGCTTAACATGAAGCTCTTCAACGACCTGCTCGAGTCGCGCGGCTATGCGGTGATCCAGACCCGCAACGGCATGGAAGCGCTCGATCTGGCACGCACCTACAGGCCGGACCTGATCCTGATGGACATCCAGCTGCCCGAGGTGTCGGGGCTGGTGGTGACCAAATGGCTCAAGGACGATGACGAGCTGGCGCATATCCCGGTCATCGCCGTCACCGCCTTCGCCATGAAGGGCGATGAGGAGCGGATTCTGCAAGGCGGATGCGAAGGCTACATCTCGAAGCCGATCTCCGTGCCTCATTTTTTGGAAACCATTGAGCGCTACATTGGCCCGGCCTGAGGCGGTGGGGACGGCCTGAAGCATTCGCCGGCGCGCCCCCGAGCGGGGAGTCGAGGGAATTCGTGACTGGTCGCATACTCGTCGTCGATGACATTCCAACCAATGTTCGGCTGTTGCAGGCCCGCCTGAGCGCCGAGTATTTCGAGGTCTTCACGGCCGCATCCGGGCGCGAGGCGCTGGATTTGTGCGCGCGCCAGGACATCGATCTGATCCTGCTCGACGTGATGATGCCGGAGATGGACGGCTTCGAGGTCTGCCGCCGGCTCAAGGCCGACCCCGCGACCCATCACGTGCCGGTGGTGATGATCACCGCGCTCGACCAGCCTTCCGACCGCGTGCGCGGGCTCGAGGTCGGCGCCGACGATTTCCTGACCAAGCCCGTCGACGAGATGCAGCTGATGGCGCGGGTGAAGAGCCTGACGCGGCTCAAGGGGCTGACCGACGAATTGCGGGCGCGCGCGGTGACGACGCAGCAGATCGCCATCGAGGATGCGGTGCGGGCGATGGACCGCATCAGCGCCGATCGCGGCTCGGTGCTGATCGTCGACAGCGATGCACGGTCGGCCGAGCGGCTGAGGGCCTATCTGCCGGATCACGATGTCGATGTGCTGACTGAGCCGGCCGATGCCGTGTTCCAGGTCACAGGCGGGCGCTACGAGGTGGCGCTGGTGTCGATGGCGCTGACGGATTTCGATCCGCTGCGGGTGTGCTCGCAGATCCGCACGCTCGACCAGTCGCGCAACCTGCCGATTATCCTGATCGCCGACGATGCCGACAAGCCGCGCGTGCTGCGCGCGCTCGACCTCGGGATCAACGACTTCATCTCGCGTCCCGTCGACCGCAACGAGCTGGCGGCGCGGGTGCGCACGCAGATCCGCCGCCACCGCTATGCCGCCGAGCTGCGCGAAAGCGTCAACTCGACCCTGGCGCTGGCGGTGACTGACGAGCTGACCGGGCTCTACAACCGGCGTTATTTCGACCGGCACCTGGCGGTGATGCTGGGCAAGGCGGAGGCGCAGGGGCGCAATCTGGCGCTGATGATGCTCGACATGGACCACTTCAAGGCGGTCAACGACAGCCATGGCCACGATGCCGGCGATGCGGTGCTGCGCGAGTTCGGTACCCGGCTGCGGCGCAACATTCGCGGGGTGGACCTCGCCTGCCGCTTCGGGGGCGAGGAATTCGCCGTCCTGATGCCGGATATCGACCACGGGCAGACCGAGGCCGTGGCCGAGCGGGTGCGCAACGCCGTCGCCGACAAGCGATTCGACATCGGCGGCGGCATCGAGCTGTCCCTGACGGTGAGCGTCGGCGTGTCGCTGAATGACGAGAGCACCGCCACGCCCGAACAGATGCTGAAGCGCGCCGACATCGCGCTTTATCGCGCCAAGCGCGAGGGACGAAACCGCGTAGTATTCGACGCCGCCTGAATCGGCGTTTACCTTATTCGTTATAGTTAACAATCAGTTGCGCGGCAGAGTGGCGCGGTTTTCCTTGCGTTGCCGGGCGGGCCGGATAGGGTGAGTGCAAATAGCGGGACAGGAACGACCCGCTTCGCACTCCCTACGGTTTTTCTCAGGTCCGCCGCAACTCCTGGGTCCGTAGGGCGGCTGGTCCGGCCGCTGTTCTGAGTGGCCTCTTCGATCGGCAGGCTGGACCAGCCACTTCAACCGGTAAGACAAAAAGCCCCGCGTCATCGACGCGGGGCTTTTCGTATTCTCGGAACAGGAAGCCCGATTACTTGATCTTGGCTTCCTTGAACTCGACATGCTTGCGCGCGACCGGATCGTACTTGCGGAAGGCAAGCTTGTCGGTCTGGGTGCGGGCGTTCTTCTTGGTCACATAGTAGAAGCCGGTGTCCGCGGTCGACACGAGCTTGATCTTGATGGTGTTGGCCTTGGCCATCGCGGAAACCTTTCAACGGCGTAAAGCGCCGCACGGGGCAGCGCCGAAATTTGCCGCAACCTACGGATTTGCGCTAGATTGTCAACCACAGAGAAGGCCCGGCGTGATGGCGACTCCCACGGAACTTATCACCAGGCTGCAGATCAAGGCCGGGGCGAAGCTGTGGCTGATCAACGTGCCGCACGCGGTGGCCGAGGTCCTGACCAGCGGTGCCGAGGTCGAGCTGGTGCCCGGCGGAGAGGGCTGCACCGGCGTCATCGCCTTTTGCGAGACACAAGCCGAGGTCGGCTCCTTCATCGCTCAGGCCCGGGTGAAGCTGCCCGAAGACGGGCTGCTGTGGCTCGCCTATCGCAAGGGCGATCCGGACTTCAACCGCGACCGCGGCTGGGAGGCGCTGGGCGAGCACGGCCTGCGCCCCGTACGCCAGGTCGCGGTGGACGCGGTGTGGAGCGCCCTGCGGCTGCGCCCGACTTCGCTGGTGAAGGCTAAGCCGGGCTCGCGTTTCACAAAGAGCTGAGGGCTTTACTGGCCGGCCCGGTCCCGGTGGCGTGGGTCGAAGCCGTGCATGCGCATGGCCCATTGCAGCCCGACCACGGCGCCCTTGCACGAGGGCAGGATCAGCAGCGGCAGGATGATGGCGAGCGGCACCATGGTGGCGAGATGGACCATGGGCGAGGCCTTCCACACCGAATCGAGATGCACCATCACCCCGATCAGCACATGTCCGACGATGAAGATGGCGATATAGGGCGGCAGGTCGTCGGCGCGGTGCTGGTGATATTCCTCGCCGCAGGATTCGCACTGGTTGGAGACCTTGAGATAGGCGCGGAACAGCCTGCCTTCGCCGCAGCCGGGGCATCTGCAAAGCGTGCCGCGCCACAAAGCGCGGCCGAGGCGGCGCCGGGGCAGGTCTTCGCTTGCGGATGCGGCGGGGATGGTCATCGGCGTTTGCCGTTCTTCCTGTTTCGGGCGAAAGATGGTTTGCGAGCGCCGCGCGTGGAAGGGGGCGGTTTGACGCGTGGGCCTTCCGACAAGAGCTCGAAGCGCAGCGCGCCGGCGATCGGCGCCGCCTCCAGCAACCGCACGGTCACCGGATCGCCCAGCGCGAACTTTTCGCCGGTCTTCTCACCGATCATCGCCTGCTGGGCCTCGACATAGCGGTAATATTCGGTGCCGAGGCTGGAGGCGGGGATGAAGCCGTCGGCTCCGGTGTCGCGCAGCCGCACGAACAGGCCGGACTTGGTGACGCCGGAGATCCGCCCCTCGAAGCGCGCGCCGATCTGCTCGGACAGGTAATAGGCCAGCAGCCGGTCGGAGGTTTCGCGTTCGGCCAGCATGGCGCGGCGTTCGGTGAAGGAGATGTGCTGGGCGATGCCCGGCAGGCGGGCGATCTCCGCCTCGTTCAGCCCATCATCGCCGAGCCCGAGCGCCGCGATCAGCGCGCGATGCGCGATTAAATCGGCATAGCGGCGGATCGGCGAGGTGAAGTGGGCGTAGCGGTCGAGATTGAGGCCGAAATGGCCGTAATTCTCATGGGCGTATTCGGCCTGCGCCTGGCTGCGCAGCACCATTTCCGAGACCTGTTCGATGGTGCCGGCCTTGCGGCCCGTGGCGAGGATGGCGTTGAAATGGCTCGGCCGCACGGCGTCGGTCTTTGCGAGCGAAATGTCGAGCGTGGCGAGGAAATCGCGCAGCGCGCCGAGCTTTTCGCGGCTCGGCTCGTCATGGACGCGATAGAGCAGGGGCGTGGTCTGGCGCTCCAGCGTCTCGGCGGCGGCGACGTTGGCGGCGATCATCATCTCCTCGATCAGCCGGTGCGCCTCGAGCCGCTCGGGGATGCGGATGTCGCGCACCATGCCGGCCTCGTCGAGGATGATCTTGCGCTCGGGCAGGTCGAGATCGAGCGGAGCGCGCTGGTCGCGTGCCCTGGCCATGGCGGCATAGGCGGCCCAGAGCGGCTTCAGGATCGGCTCGAGCAGCGGGCCGGTCTTGTCGTCGGGTTGTCCGTCTATGGCCGCCTGCGCCTGCTGGTAGCTCAGCCGCGCGGCGGAGCGGATCAGCACGCGGTGGAAGGAATGATGCTTCCGGCGCCCTTCGGGGCCGATCACCATGCGCACGGCCAGCGCGGCGCGGGGTTCGCCCTCGCGCAGCGAGCACAGATCGTTGGAGATGCGCTCGGGCAGCATGGGCACGACGCGGTCGGGGAAATAGACCGAATTGCCGCGCAGGAAGGCCTCGCGGTCGAGCGCGCCACCGGCATGCACGTAATGCGCCACGTCGGCGATGGCCACGGTGACGACATGTCCGCCGGCATTGGCCGGGTCCGGGTCGGGCATGGCGTAGACGGCGTCGTCGAAATCCTTGGCGTCGACCGGGTCGATGGTGACCAGCGGCAGGTCGCGCCAGTCCTCGCGCCCTTTCAGCCCGGCTTCGCGCATCGCTTCGGCCTCGCGTTCGACCGAGGCGGGGAAACGGTATGGGATGTCGAGATTGTGGATGGCGATCAGGCTCACGGCGCCTTCGGAGCGCGGATTGCCGATGACGTTGGTGACCCGGGCGCGCGGCAGCATCAGCCGGCCGGACAGCTTTACGTCGACCTCCACGAGGTCGCCGTCCCGCGCCTCGCCGAGATCGCCGGCGGGGATGCGCATTTCCTTCTGCTTGCGGTCGACCGGGATCAGCCGCGCGCCGTCGCCGTCGAGCCGCACGATGCCGATATGGGCGCGGCGCGGCTTGTCGAGGATCTTCATCGGCCGGGCGGTGTAGCTGGGCACCGGGCCGTCGCCGGCATCGATCCGGGCCAGCACGCGGTCGCCGGGGGCGGGAACCACGCGGGCGGAGCGGCCGCCGACGATCTCGACGCGCGGCGGATCGCCTTCCTCATCGTTCCATTGTGCGGGAAAGGCGTGCAGCGCCTCGGGGTCGGCGTCGGTCGGGATGTCGAGCACGGTCACTGCGGGCAGGGCGGCGGTGCGGCGCAGCGACTTGCGGGTGCGCGTAATGGCGCCCTCGTCCTCGAGCGATTTCAGCATGTCCTTGAACGGGCGGCGCATGTCGCCGCGGATGCCGAAGATTTTCGCGAGGTCGCGCTTGCCCTTGACGGACTGGTCCTGTTGCAGCGCCTCGAGCACCGCTTCGCGGCTCGGTAGCGCCTCGGCCGCCGGCAGGCGCCTGCGCGGCGGGCCGGAGGTGGCGCGGGGTTTTCTGGTTTCTGGTTTCTTGGGGGGGAGCGCCATCGGCGTCTTTCTTGAAATTACCGCTTCAAGATAGGTACGCCGACGGGATTCGCCAAATCAGGC
>JAEWHZ010000228.1 GCA_023387585.1 Pseudomonadota bacterium | reverse complement strand
TGGGTCGCCAATGCGGCGCGGCGCGAAAGCCCGTTCGACGCCATCCTCGCCGGCAATCTGATGAGCTCGGTCAGCTTCATGGCCTCGACCTCGGCGCTGCTGGTGCTGGCGGTGCTCGCCGTGTTCGGCCAGCTGCCGGCGCTGATGGCAGCACTCGAAACCATCGCCATCGGGCGCGCGCATTCGGCCGGCGCGGTGGTGCTGCAATTGCTGGTGATGCTGAGCCTGTTCGTGCTCGCCTTCTTCGCCTTCACTCTGTCGCTGCGCCAGTTCAACCATTTCTGCATCCTGCTCGGCGCCATCGACGCAAGAAGCGAGCCGGCCGCCATGGAGCTCGACGCCATGGCCCAGCTCAATTCGCTCGGCGCGCGCAGCTTCAATTCGGGCATCCGGGCCTTCTATTTCTCGGTGGCGACCGTCGCCTGGTTCGCGGCGGAATGGCTGGCGATCGTCGCCAGCATCGCCACCATCCTGATCCTGCTCTATCGCGAGTTCTTTTCCACGGCGCACCGCATCGCCGCCTCGTCGGCCGTGGCCGCGCTGCGCGAACGGAACACCGGTGCCGGCGGGGCCGATAATTAAGACATTGACAATCATGTTTAGGCGGCGTTTAGTGGGTGCGACCGCAGCCCGACGCCTCGCCTATGCTCGTTTGCCAGTGTAACATGATCTCCGATCGCGATGTCGAGAACATCGTGCTTGAGTTCCTGCGCAGCGACCCCTGGCAGCTCGTCGTGCCGGCCATGGTCTACAGGGAATTCGAGCGGCAGGCGAAATGCGCCGGCTGCGTGCCGAATATTGTGGACATTATCGTCAAGACGACCGAAAACTTCCACCTTGCTCAGAACCGCTCCGCCGCCGAGATCATCGACGTGCGCTTGCGGCTCGAGTCGTTGAAAAAGAGGCGGATCGGAGGTCGTCGTGAAGGGCGAAACACAGGTCATCGAGCGGCTTAACGAAGCCCTGTTTCTCGAGCTTGGTGCGGTCAACCAATACTGGGTGCATTACCGGCTGCTGGCGGACTGGGGCTATACCCGGCTGGCCGCCAAGGAACGCGCCGAGTCGATCGAGGAAATGCATCATGCCGACCGGTTGATCGAGCGCATCATCTTCCTCGAAGGCCACCCCAACCTGCAGCGCGTCGCGCCGCTGCGCATCGGCCAGACCATCCGCGAGGTGCTCGAAGCCGATCTCGCCGGCGAATACGACGCCCGCGCCGCCTACAAGGCCAGCCGCGAGCTGTGCGAAGAGCTCGGCGACTACGTCTCCAAGAACCTGTTCGAGGAACTGCTGGCCGATGAGGAAGGCCATATCGACTTCCTCGAAACCCAGATCGAGCTGCTCAACAAGATCGGCGAGGAAAAATACGGCCAGCTCAACTCGGATTCCGCCGACAAGGCCGAGTGATCTCCGCACGCTTTTGCGCCGAAGCTGCGATAAAATTGGATGACATGGGGCGGTCCGGAGCCATCCGGGCCGCCTTTGCGTTTCAAGCCGGACGAAAGGGAGGGTTTCATGACCTGGCATACCGGACGATTGCTCGACCACGTGCATCTGCGCGCCAGGGATGTTGCGGCGACGCGGCGCTTCTACGAAGCCATCTTCGATCTCATGGGCATCGAGATCGCGGCCTCCGGCGACGGCTGGTTCCAGACCGACGAGCTGTTCGTGTCGGGCAGCGATCCCGGCAGCCAGCCGACCCATGTGCACCTCGCCTTCCAGGCGCGCGACCGGGCCATGGTCGATGCCTTCCACAAGGCGGTGCTGGCCGTCGGAGGCACCGACAATGGCGGGCCGGGCGAGCGGGACTACCACCCCGGCTATTACGCCGCGTTCGCGCTTGATCCGGACGGCAACAATGTCGAGATGGTGCATCACGGCCCCTCCCGTCGCTCGGCGGCATCGGTGGAGATCGAGGCGGGAGCGTGAGAGCGCAATCGCACCCCTGCCCTACCACGGCACCACGGTCAGCTCCGGCCAGATGGCCTGCGCCCGCTCGGCCTTGCGGGCGTGGGTGGCGGCGTTGTCGAGGGCGTGGTTGGGGGTGATGCGGAAGGAAAACATGTCGTCGAGCCCGAAGGGCGCGGCGATGTGGAGCGTGTCGTCGGGTTCGAGCCGCACGGCTACGGCGTGGGTTTTCGAGGCGAAATAGAGCAGCATGTCCTCGCTGCGGGTGAGGCGCGGATAGGGCGTGCCGAATTTTTCGGGAAACCACAGATGGACGCGCGCCTGGTTGCGCACCTCGACCGGCACGGGCGAGTCGGCGAACAGCGCCGCCATCCGGCGGATGACGGCATCCTCAGCCTCCCAGGACAGATCGGTTGCGTCGAAATAGACGACATCGACATCCTTGATGCCGGTGAGCGGCGGCCGGCCGGTCAGGAAATTCCACACCGCATTGTAGATGGCGCCGGAGCCCACCAGCGCGTCGGGCAGGCCGGCCTGGCGCAGGGTGCGGAGCACGTCCATCACCAGGACGTTCTGTCGCATGATGGCTTCGAGCGCCTGGCGCTGCGCCGCGTGGCTGGCGCCGGCATGGCGGAGATGGTCGGACATGGGGGAAGGATGCCCGATTCCGGGGTGGGGACATAGAGTTCGATCCGGCTTCGTCGAAGCTGGACTGCCACTATACCGCGTGAGCGGATGAGCTGGCGCTGCCGGGTACGCCGAGTGTCACCCCGGCTTCAGGCCGGGGCCTATCTCCGGCACGTTTCATCCGCACCATGACGATTCGGGGCAGGTCTTTCGTGATAGGCCCCGGGCCTTCGCCCGGGGTGACACCGGAGGACTGGGAAGGCCGGTGCAACTTCCCCGGCCAGGCAGGCAAACGCCGCCCTATTGCGAGATCGGCCCGAAAATCAGGTCGAGATCGCGCACGATGGCTTCCATGGGCACCACCTGTTCCTGCGGCGGTTCCGGGGTGACGGCGAAATAGGGCACCCCCGAGGGGAAGGCGCCGAACTGGCCGAAAAAGGCGACCATGTCGTCGAGCACCGGCATGCGCCAGCGCCAGGCCGAGCCGAGGGCGATCACCGGCTCCATATGGCCGAACCCTTCATAAAAGCGCGTGGTGACCCAGACGCCGCGCTCGCCGAGGCGCGCGGCGAAGTGCTCGGTGTTCTGCATGCGCACGATGGGGTCCATGGTGCCGGTGCCCAGCCACATGGGCGGCGTCTGGCTGGTGATGAAATTGATCGGCTGCGTGCCTTCGGGATTGGGCGCCTGGCCGAAAGCCTCGATCACCTCGGAATATTCGAAGGGGTAGAAATCATAGGGGCCGGACAGGGCGGCGACGCCGCGAATGGTCAGGGTGACGCCGAAATCGCGCAGATAGGACGGATCGAGCGCCAGCATGACGGCATTGTAGGCGCCGGCGGAATGGCCGGCCAGAAACAGCCGGCCGGGATCGCCGCCATAGGAGGCGATATTGGCCTCGACCCAGGCAAGGGCGCGGGCGCTGTCCTCGAGGAATTCGGGAAAGCGCACTTCGGGCACGTGACGGTAATCGGCGATGACCACCACGAAGCCGCGCGCCGCGAAGGCACGGCCGACGAACTGATAATCGCTGCGCTCGCCACGGTTCCAGCCGCCGCCATAGATGAAGAACAGCACCGGCGCCGCCGCCCCGCGCTGCTCGGGCGCATAGACGTCGAGCCGGAAACGGCCGCCATCGGCGAAGGGGATGTCCGCGCCCACCCTGGCGGTGCCCGAATCCATGGCCGCCGGCAGGTTGAACGGATCCATCAGCGAGACGGCGCGCGCCGGCAGGCTGGAAAACGCGAACGCTAGAAGGATGGCGAGGAGAAGACGCATCGAGAAAATCCGGGGAATCGGGCGCAAACCCGCTCTTTGGGGGCAGGCAAACCCGTTCTTGGAGCGCAAACCCGAACAGATTGTGGCCTTGCGGATAACGAGTGGGTGTGGGGGACGCTTGCGAAAGCCGGAGCCCGAAATGGGCGAGAGCAGGACGGGTCATTGCCCAACGCCCTGCCCTCTGCTTAAGCCCGGCCAGTGTGCCGCCGAATGGTTAACGAAAGGTTACTTCAGCTGGTTGAGCAGCAGCCCCGAGGCGTGGCCGTCCGCCGGCATGCCGTTCTGGCGCTGAAAAGCCATGATGGCGGCGCGCGTGCGCGGGCCGATCACGCCGTCGGGGCCGCCGACATCGAAGCCGCGCCGGTTGAGCTGGGTCTGCAGCTCGACGCGCTGGGCGCTGCTAAGGGCATAATCGCCCGCCGGCCAGGAGGCGACGAAGCCACCACTGCCCAGGATACGGTCGGCGAGGTGGCCGACGGCGAGCGCGTAGGAATTGGAATTATTGTAGCGCTTGATCACATCGAAATTGTGCAGCACCAGGAAGGCCGGGCCGTTGGCGCCTTGGGGGAGATAGAGCCGGGCCATGTCGGAGGGGCGCGGGAAGGCGCTGCCCGAGGCGCGGCCGACGCCCATCTGCTGCCACTGGCTGAGCGGGGCGGTGCCCATCTGCTCGGCGCGGGCGAAATCGAAGCCCGAGGGCAGACGGATCTCGTAGCCCCAGGTCTCGCCCGGGCGCCAGCCATGCTCGCGCAGATAATTGGCGGTGGAAGCGAGTGCGTCGGGGATCGAGGTCCAGATATCCTTGGTGCCGTCGCCGGTATAATCGACCGCATAGCGCATGAAGCTGGTCGGCATGAACTGGGTGTGGCCCATGGCGCCGGCCCAGGAGCCGACCATGTTGGACGGGCGCACATGGCCTTCGGAAACGATGCGCAGCGCCGTCAGCAACTCGTTGCGGAAGAAATCGCGCCGGTAATTGTTCTGCGTGAGGGTTGCCAGCGCATGGATGGTGTTGGTGCCGCCCATGAAGCCGCCGAAATTGGTCTCCATGCCCCAGATGGCGAGGATGACCTCGGACTGCACGCCATAGCGCTGCGAGATGGCGGCCAGCACCTGGCCGTGGCGCTGGCGCATCTCGCGGCCCTTCGAAACCTGGGCCGCGGTGACGCGCCGGCCGATATAGTCGGCGACGGTGGCGGTGAATTCGGGCTGGCGGCGCGTCAGCTCCATGACGTTGGCGAGCGGGCGATAGCCGGAAAAAGCCGCATCGAAAGCCTGGCGCGACACGCCCATGCGCTGGGCATCGGGCCACAGGCCGGACACGAAGCTCGCCGTATCCGCCAGCGGCGCGCCGGCGAGGGCGACAAGGCCGAACAGCACGGCGAACGGCCGGATGAGGAATCCGCGATCGAACAGGGCCATGCGCAGCTCCGGCGATAGAACGATGAAACCGGGCCCGCTTCGCGCCGGGCCCGCATTCACCCAATTTTAGCGCATGCGATTAAGATGTCGTTAAGGCAGCGGGCGCGGCGATCAAGCCGGTGTGAACGCGAGGGGGATCACAGGGCATCGGCGCGGGCGAGCAGCAGCGCTTTTTCGCGTGCGTTCCTGGTCAGCGCGGCGGCCTCGCGAAAACTCCGCGCCGCCTCAGCGTCGCGGCCGAGCCGCAGGAGGAATTCCGCGCGGGAAGCGGGCAGCAGGTGATAGGCCTTGAGCGCGCCGCTTTCGGCCACGGCGTCGACAAGGCGCAGGCCGGCTTCCGGCCCATCCGCCATGCCGGCGGCGACGGCATGGTTGAGGGCGACGACGGGGCTGGGCGCGACGGCGTAGAGCGCCTCGTAAAGATCGGCGATCCGCGGCCAGTCGGTGTCCTCGCTGCGCGCGGCGCGGGCATGGCAGGCGGCGATCCACGCCTGGAGCTGGTAGGGGCCGGCGACGGGGGCGAGAGAATCGGCGCGCGAGAGGGCGGCGAGGCCCTCCGCGATCAGCGCCCGGTTCCAGGCGGAACGGTCCTGCTCGGCCAGGAGCACGGGATGACCCTCGGCATCGATGCGCGCCGCCGCGCGCGAGGCCTGGAGCGTCATCAGCGCCATCAACCCGTGCACCTCGGCATCTTCGGGCGCGAGACGGGTGAGCAAACGGCCGAGCCGCATCGCCTCCTGCATGAGCTGCGGGCGCAGCAGATCCTCGCCGGCGGTGGCCGAATAGCCTTCGTTGAAGACCAGGTAGATCACGGCGAGCACGGCGGCGAGGCGTTCGTCGCGCCCGGCGCCGCGCGGCACCTCGAAACCAACGCCGGCCTCGGCCAGTGTGCGCTTGGCGCGCACGATGCGCTGGGCGACGGTGGGTTCGGGCACGAGGAAGGCGCGGGCGATCTCGGGCGTGGTCAGCCCGGCGACCAGCTTGAGGGCGAGCGCCGTGCGGGCCTCGAGCGACAGCACCGGATGACAGGCGGTGAAGATCAAACGCAGCATGTCGTCGCCGAAATCGTCGTCCAGCATGCGGTCCGAGGCTTCGACGAAGCTCGTGGGCTCGGTCTCGAGATCGTGCTGCACCATGGCCAGCTTACGCCCCGCCATGCGCGTGCGGCGGA
Organism: Pseudomonadota bacterium; assembly: GCA_023387585.1. Classification (GTDB taxonomy): domain Bacteria; phylum Pseudomonadota; class Alphaproteobacteria; order Rhizobiales; family Devosiaceae; genus Devosia. The sequence goes on along the minus strand of JAEWHZ010000228.1, from coordinate 938 downwards.
ACTGGTCGATGGCGCGGCGCTTGGCGGTGGCCATCAGCCAGGCGGCGGGATTGCGCGGCACTCCGGTCTCGGGCCAGGTCTTGAGCGCGATCATCATCGCGTCCTGCGTCAGCTCCTCGGCCAGCGACAGATCGCGCACCATGCGCGTGAGCGCGGCGATCAGCCTGGGGGATTCGGTGCGCCAGATCTTCTCGACCAGCGCGCTGGGCAGAGGCTCGTCCATGGCGCGCGATCAGAGCAAAGCCGAAGCCGCCCCGCAAGACGGAGTTTTCGCGTCTGCCCGCCCTGCCCCGGCGCCGTGCCATTCTCGATATCCTGCGTCACACGGGATATGACGGACGAACAGCCGGCGGATCGACAGGTGGAGGAAAACGAAAAAACCCCGCACCGTTTCCGGTGCGGGGTTCTTCAATTCCATATCGACATCAGAGATATCGCTGTTCTTGGCAGACCTGGCAGTGACCTACTCTCCCAAGCCTTAAGACTTAGTACCATCGGCGCTGAAGTGTTTAACGGTCGAGTTCGGGATGGGATCGGGTTCTGGGCACTTCGCAGAAACCACCAGGTCGACAAAGAACAGCGATGCGAATTCTGGTTTTTTGGGTTTGCTCTGTTCGAGCAAGGGGTAATCCGAACCGATCTCACGCAAGCCACAGGACGCATCCTGCGGACATTGATTAATGAGAACGATCAAGCCAATCGAGCTATTAGTACCGGTAAGCTTCACACATTGCTGCGCTTCCACACCCGGCCTATCGACGTGGTCGTCTTCCACGGCTCTCAAGGGAATGCTCGTTTTGAGGGAGGCTTCCTGCTTAGATGCATTCAGCAGTTATCCCGTCCGAACTTAGCTACCCTGCAATGCGGCTGGCGCCACAACAGGTCCACCAGAGGTTCGTCCATCCCGGTCCTCTCGTACTAGGGACAGCTCCTCTCAA
>JAEWHZ010000186.1 GCA_023387585.1 Pseudomonadota bacterium | reverse complement strand
ATTTGTCGCTGCCGACCGCCGAGGTGGGCAAGGCCGAGCTCAATGCCGGCATCGGCGTGCTCAACGCGCTGGTGAAGGCGGGGCTGGCCGCATCGAACGGCGAGGCGCGCCGGCACGTGTCCTCGGGCGCGGTGCGGGTCAACGACGCGGTGATCGAGGACGAGCGGCTAACGCTGGACGACGGCGCGCTGCTGGCGGAAGGCGTGATCAAGCTGTCGGTCGGCAAGAAACGGCATGCGCTGATCCGGCCGGTGTAAGGACAGGGCGGCACTGCGTAGGCGGTGCCGTCATTCATTCCTTTGCATCGGATTGCTCGCTCAGGTCAGATTGCCAGTTCTGGCCGCCATACATCACGCGCAGGATGCGGACGACGTCTTCCGTGGTCACGAAGGCTACGGAGATCGACGGCATCAGACCGATGACCCGCAGATTGTCCACGGGCCCATCCCGTACCGAGCCACGCTCGGCGCTATCCCTCAGGCTTTCGATGCGTTGGCGGACGCGACGCGTATAGGCGCGCGCCGTGTCACGAGAGGCGACGTCACGCAGCCACTCGGCGATCGCAATCAGATCCTGCCGGGCGCGCGGCGTGTATTCGATGCGGCGACGACGCATCAGGAGGCTTTCTTGGCAGCCTCGTCGATGGCCTTGTCGACGGCGTCGAACACTTCCTCGGTCGTATAGACGTGGTCGGGGTTGGCCTTCCACTCTTCATATGCGAGGATGACTTCCTCGGCGATCCAGCGCTCAAGCCGATCTTCGCGATTCTTGATGGCTCGCAGCCCCTCACGGATGATCTCGCTGCCAGAGGCGTAAACACCTTCGGCGACCTTGCGGTCGATGAACTCGGCCTGCTGGGTGGTGATGGAGAAGGTGCGCTTTTGGACTTTGCTCATGGTGCGGCTCCCGATGAAGAAAGCTTAGCACATCGGTGTGCAAAAGTCATACCGACGGGTGCGCGGCGATGGGGAGGATCAGACCGTCATAGGCGGGGCGCACGTGGTCGGGGGTTTCGGCATCGACCGTGCGGTAGTCCATGTCGATGTGCAGGTTGGTTAGGACGGCGGTGTCGGGCTGGAAGCGGGCGACGAGGTCGAGGGCTTCGGGCAGGCTGAGGTGGCTGGGGTGGGGCGTGGGGCGCAGGGCGTCGAGGACCCAGGTGCCGAGGCCGGTGACGGCGGCTTCCGAATGCGCGGGGATGCCCGACAGGTCGCACGAATAGGCGAAGTCGCCGACGCGGAAGCCGAGCGAGGTGATGTTGCCGTGTTCCTGCTCGAAGGGCAGCAGGGTGATGGCGCCGCCTGGGCCGTCGACGGTAACGGTGTTGCCGGCCTCGATCTCGTGAGCGTCGAGGATGGGCGGATAGTCCGAGCCCGGCGGAGCGGTGAAGCAGTAGCCGAAGGCCTCGCGCAGGCGCTTGCCGGTATTCCGGGTGAAATAGACGTCGACGCGGCGGCGCTGGTTGAGGGCGAGAACGCGCAGATCGTCGATGCCGTGAGTGTGGTCGGCATGCTCATGGGTGTAGAAGACGGCGTCGATGCGATCCACCTCGGCGTCGAGCAGCTGTTCGCGCAGGTCGCAGCCGGTGTCGATGAGGATACGGGTGGGCTGGTCGGAATCGGGCGTCCAGCCCTCGATGAGCAGCGAGCAGCGGCGGCGGCGGTTGCGCGGGTCGAGCGGATCGCAGGCGCCCCAGATATTGCCGATGCGGGGCACCCCGCCGGAAGAACCGCAGCCGAGAATGGTGGCGGAGATATCGAGCGCCGGGCGCTTCTCGCTCACGGCCGCGAGGCCTTGGAGAACAGGCGGAAGAAATTGTCTGTGCTCTCGGCTTCGAGCTGGGCGAAGGGGATGCCGCGTATGCCCGCGAGATGCTCGGCGGTGTGGCGCACGAAGGCCGGCTCGTTGGAGCGGCCGCGATGCGGCACCGGGGCGAGATAGGGCGCGTCGGTCTCGACCAGGTAGCGGTCGGGCGGCACGTCGGCGGCAACAGCGCGGATTTCCTCGGCATTGCGGAAGGTGACGATGCCGGAAAAGGAGATATAGCCGCCGAGCGCCAGGGCGCGGCGGGCGAGGTCGACGCCACCGGTGAAGCAGTGGAGGACGAAGGGGAAGGCGCCCTGCTCCGTCTCGGCTTCGAGAATATCCGCCATGTCGGCATCGGCCGAGCGGCTGTGGATAATCAGGGGAAGACCGGTCTCGCGGGCGGCGGCGATGTGGCCGCGGAAGCCTTGCGCCTGCGCTTCGCGCGGGGCGTTGTCGTAGTGATAGTCGAGCCCGGCCTCGCCGATGGCGATGCAGCGCTCATGGGCGCTTAGACGGACGAGCTCATCCGATGTGACATCGAGCTCCTCATGCGCATTGTGCGGATGGGTGCCGACCGAGCACCAGATGTTTGCGTGAGCCTCGGCGATCGCCGTGTATGTGGAAAAGTTCTTCACACGTGTGGAAATCGTCACCATGCCGCCGACGCCCGCCTCGGCGGCGCGTTCCAGCACGCCGTCGCGGTCGGCTGCCAGCACCTCGAAGTCGAGATGGCAATGGCTGTCGATCAGCATCAGTCTTCCTTGCGCTCCAGCCGCGCGAACACGCCCTGCGGCGTGGGCAGCGCAGTGCCGGGCACGAGGCGGTTGGCCTCGAGGGCGTCGGCGAAGAAGCGTTGATCCGCCGGCAGAGCGAGCTGGTCGAGCAGGCGCGCGGCGGAGCCCGGCACGAAGGCGAGCATGGGGATGGTCAGGCGGCGCACGGTATCGGCCGTGAGATAGAGAACGGTCGCCATGCGGGCGGGATCGGTCGCCTTGAGCGCCCAGGGGGCCTGGGCGGCAAAATAGTTGTTGGCGGCGCTGAGGGCGGCGATCACGGCACCGGTCGCTTCGTGAACGGCCTGCGCGTCCATGGCGGTGCGCGTTTCGGCCAGCGCGGCATCGACCTCGGCTATCAGGGCGGTGTCGGCCTCGGTGAAGGCGCCGTATCCGGGCACCTTGCCCTCGCAGTTCTTGGCGATCATCGACAGCGAGCGCTGGGCGAGATTGCCGAGATTGTTGGCGAGGTCGGAATTGTTGCGCGCGATCAGCTTGTCGCGGCTGAAATCGCCGTCCTGGCCGAAGGAGACCTCGCGCAGGAAGAAATAGCGCAGGGGATCGACGCCGAATTCTTCCGCGAGCACGAAGGGGTCGATGACGTTGCCGAGCGACTTCGACATCTTCTGGCCGTCGATGGTGAGAAAGCCGTGGGCGAAGACGCGCTCGGGCAGCGCCAGCCCGGCGCTCATCAGGAAGGCGGGCCAGTAGACGGTGTGGAAGCGGATGATGTCCTTGCCGATGACGTGCAGCTGCGCCGGCCAGAAACGGCGGAAGGCATCGGATTTGTCGTCGGGGAAGCCGACGCCGGTGATGTAGTTGGTCAACGCGTCGACCCAGACATACATCACATGCCCTTCGGCGCCGGGCACGGGAATGCCCCAGTCGAAGGTGGTGCGCGAGATGGAGAGGTCCTGAAGGCCGGACTTGACGAAGGAAATGATCTCGTTGCGCCGTTCGCGCGGGGCGATGAACTCGGGGTGGCGCTCGTAATGCTCCAGCAGCCGGTCCTGATAGGCCGAGAGGCGGAAGAAAAAGCTCGGCTCCTCGACCCATTCGACCGGGGCGCCGGAGGGGGCGAGCTTCTTGCCGTCGGGGCCGTCGGTCAGCTCGTCCTCGTCGAAATACGCCTCGTCGCGCACCGAGTACCAGCCCTTATAGGCGCTCTGGTAGATGTCGCCATTGTTGGCGGCTTCCATGCGGCGCCAGATCTCCTGGCTCGAGGCGTGGTGACGCTGTTCGGTGGTGCGGATGAAATCGTCGTTGGAGATGTCGAGCGTCTCGGCAAGGCGGCGGAACTCGCCGGCATTGCGGTCGGCGAGCTCGCGCACCGGCAGGCCCTGGGCGGCCGCGGTCTGCATCATCTTGATGCCGTGCTCGTCGGTGCCGGTGAGGAAGAACACCTCGCGCCCTTCGAGGCGCTTGAACCGGGCGACGGCGTCGGTGGCGATCATCTCATAGGCGTGCCCGATATGGGGCGCTCCGTTGGGATAGGCGATCGCGGTGGTGACGTAGAACGGTTCGGCGGTCATGCGGATGTGGGCTGCTGCTGGTGATGGAGCTGGACGTGCAGCCGGATGGCATCGAAAACCGATGCCAAGGTCTGGCGCATGTCGAGATTGATGGCCTCGGTCTGCGCAAACTGGCCGCCCGCCTTCTCCCACAGCTCACAGGCCGAGGCAAGGCGGCGGCGCGCGCCCGGAATGGCGGCGGCGGCGCGGGCCTCTTCGAGCATGAAACGCTCGATCAGCTCGCGGGCGAAACCCAGCGCCGGGGTGCGCGCGGCGGCTGCGAGACCGGCGGCAAGATCGAGCTGCACGGTGACCGGGGCGGCGAGCGGAGCGGCGAGCCAGGCTTCGAGCGTCGCCAGCAATCCGTCGGCATCGGCGTCCAGCGCCTCGAAGCCGCGGCGCGGGCGGCCGCCGGCGCGGGCGACGGCAAGGCGCAGGGCATCGGGCTCGACATCGGCGCGCTGGGCGGTGAGCGCGGCGGCGACGTCGTCGTCCGGCAGCGGGCGCAGGGCGAGCCGGTGGCAGCGCGACAGGATGGTGGGCAGCAGGCGGCCGGGATTGTGCGAGACGAGGAAGATGGTGGCGTCCGGCGGCGGCTCCTCGAGCATCTTCAGCAGCGCGTTGGCGGCGGAGGGGTTGCAATCGTCGATCGGGTCGATGACGGCGATGCGGTGGCCGGCGCGGCCCCGGGTCATGCGCAATCCGTCGACCATGCCGCGGATGTCGTCGACGCGGATGACGGTGTAGAAATTCTTCGAATCGCGCGGGCGGCGGCGGAGCACGTCGAGATTGGGGTGGCTGCCGGCGGCGATCTGCTCGCGCACCCGATGCTCGGGCTCGTCGCCGGTGGCCGTGAGGATGGCGGCGGCGAGATCGAAGACGAGGCTGGCCTTGCCGATGCCCTGCGGGCCGTGCAGCAGGATGGCGCCGGGCAGACGGCCGGCGGCGAGCGCATCGAGCACGGCGGCGCGGGGCGTATCATGGCCGAAGACACGCGGATGATCCTCGGGAAGGCGCGTGCCGGGGACGAGATCGGGATCGCTCAAGCCTCTGCACCCAGATGCTGGAGATAGCGCGCGGCGACGATGCGCCAGATGGTCTCTTCGAGCTCGTCCTCGTCGAGATCGGCGGCGATGACGACGCAGCGCTCGGGATTGTTGCGCGCGATGGTAAGGAAATTGTCGCGCAGGCGCCGGTGCCAGAGCAGGTCTTCCTTCTCGAAGCGGTCGCCGGTGGCTTCAAGCCCGGCCTCGACGGTTCGCTGGGAGAGGCGGTTGAAGGCGATCTCGGGGTCCATATCGAGAACGAGGGTGAGATCGGGCACGCGGCCATGGAGCGCCAGGTCCTCGAGGCCGCGGATCAGCTTGTCGTCGACGCCGCCGGTGAGGCCCTGATAGGCGCGGGTGGAATCGTGGAAGCGGTCGGACAGCACCCAGCGGCCGGCATCGAGATTGGGAGCGATCAGCGCGTCGACATGATCGAGCCGGGCGGCGGCGAACAGCACGGCCTCTGCGCCGGCGCCCCAGCTTTCGGAGCGCCCCTGGAGGATGAAGGAACGGATGGCCTCGGCACGCGGGGTGCCGCCGGGCTCGCGGGTGCGCACGGCCTCGATGTCGTGGCGCGCCAGACGCGCGAGCAGGCGCTTAACCTGGGTGGACTTGCCCACCCCTTCCCCGCCCTCAAAGGTGATGAATCGCGCCCGGGCGCCGGAATCGATTTGTTCCAAGATAACGGTCCCAAATTTTACTGCGAGGTCGAACCGGAAAAGTCTGCGACTTTTCCCGACCTCGCTCTGGATTCCTTTTTTGCGCATCGGATCGTTGCGAAAACCGCTACGCACTTTTCGGTCCGATGCTTTAGGCTGAATCGACATTCACCGCATCCATATTAGCGCGGCTGCGAGTTGGAGGAAGCTGAGGAAGTATGACGCTCGTCGGTCGAAGCGGGTCGCGATGCGTCTGAAGTGCTTGAGCTTGTTGAAGCAGCGCTCGATCGTGTTGCGGACCTTGTAGGCCTCGAAGTCGTAAGGGATTGCTTGCTTGCGGGTCGGGTTGCAGGGAATGACGGCTTGGGCTCCCATGCCGGCAATCAGATC
>JAEWHZ010000057.1 GCA_023387585.1 Pseudomonadota bacterium | reverse complement strand
GCGCCCGAGGCGGTGACGGTGATCTATGACGAGCTCGACCTGGCGCCGGGCAAGGTGCGCATCAAGCGCGGCGGCGGCAATGGCGGGCATAACGGGCTGCGCTCGATCGACCCGCAGATCGGCACCGCGTATCGCCGCATCCGGCTCGGCATCGGCCATCCCGGCCACAAGGAGCGGGTCACCCCGCATGTGCTGGGCGATTTCGCCAAGGCCGATGCCGAATGGCTCGATCCCCTGCTCGATACGCTCGGCCGGCATGCCGACCTGATCGTTGCCGGCGACGAGGCCGGGCTGATGAACAAGGTCGCCGTGGCGCTGGGCGGGGCGGCGCCGGAACCGGCAAGGCCGAAGCCGGCGGCGCAGAGCCATATCCGCCAGGCGCGGCAGGCACCGCAAAAGGTCGAGCCCTCGGGCCCGATGGCGGGCCTGCTGCGCAAGCTGTTCGACAAGAGCTAGCGTCTACCCCGCACGCGATTGACATTACCCTGCGCCCGACCCAATTGGGGGCGAAAAAACTCGGAGAAGACCCATGGGGTTCAAGATGGGCATCGTCGGCCTGCCCAATGTCGGCAAGTCGACCCTGTTCAACGCGCTGACGCGCACCGCCGCAGCGCAGGCCGCCAATTTCCCCTTCTGCACCATCGAGCCCAATGTGGGTGAGGTGGCGGTGCCCGATGCGCGGCTCGAGGACGTGGCGCGCATCGGCAAGTCGGCCAGCACCATCCCGGCGCGCATGAGCTTCGTCGACATCGCCGGGCTGGTGAAGGGCGCTTCGAAGGGCGAGGGGCTGGGCAACCAGTTCCTGGCCAATATCCGCGAATGCGACGCCATCGCCTATGTGCTGCGCTGCTTCGAGGATGCGAACATCCTGCACGTCAACAACCGCGTCGATCCGCTGGCCGATGCCGAGGTGGTCGAGACCGAGCTGATGCTGGCCGACCTCGAAAGCCTCGAAAAGCGCCTGCCCGCGCTCGAGAAGAAGGCCAAGGGCGGCGACAAGGAAGCGAGGCAGACCATCGACCTGTGCGAGCGGGCGCTGGCGCTGCTGCGCGAGGGCCGCTCGGCGCGCCATGTCGAGCGCTCGGCCGAGGAGGAAAAGGCTTTTCAGGGGCTGCAACTGCTCACCGCCAAGCCGGTGCTCTATGTGTGCAATGTCGACGAGGGCTCGGCCGCGGACGGTAACGAAATGAGCGCAGCCGTCGCCGATTATGCGGCGAAAAACGAGGCGGGCGTCGTCGTCATCTCGGCCGAGATCGAAAGCCAGCTCGCCCAGCTCCCCGACGCCGAGCAGGCCGAATATCTCGAAACGCTGGGGCTCGCCGAGCCGGGCCTCAACCGGCTGATCCGCGAGGCCTACGACCTTCTGGGCCTTCAGACCTATTTCACCGTCGGCCCCAAGGAAGCGCGCGCCTGGACCATCCACAAGGGCGACAAGGCCCCCCAGGCGGCCGGCGTCATCCACACCGACTTCGAAAAGGGTTTCATCCGCGCCCAGACCATCGCGTTCACCGATTTCGTGACGCTGGGCGGCGAGGTTCCGGCCAAGGAGGCCGGCAAGGCCCGCGACGAAGGCAAGGACTATGTGGTCAAGGACGGCGACGTGATGCTGTTCAAGTTCAACACCTGATCCCATGCTGAGCGAAGTCGCCGCGCGCGGCGCACAGCCTCTTGGTCGGCCGGCTGATGGCGCTTCTGGCGGACGCGCTCGGGGCGGATGCCGGCCTGTGGCGGGCGACCGGGCTGTGCCACGATCTCGATTATCTGCGCACACGCGACGCACCGGCGCGGCACGGACCGATGGCGGCGGCGTGGCTGGCGGACGACCTGCCGCCCGACGCCCGCTCCGCCATCGCCGCGCACGATCATCGCGCCGGGCTGGCGGATAATTCGCAACTGGCCGAAGCGCTGCGTCTCGCCGACGCGCTCGCCATTGCCTATGACTTGCAGGGCGAGGCGCTGTGTGCGGCGCTTCGGCAGGATGCACTTGCGGTGGCAGCGCTGTTTCCCAGGCGGAAATGGCTGGCGACGATGATCGAAGGCGGCGCGAGCGGGCTCGGGCTGGCATTGCCGGCGCTTGCCTCGATGCTGGAAGACGCATGAGCCAGCATCCGGACGCGCGGCTCGATGTCGCCGCGCTGCACGCGGCCATCGTCGCGCATGATCCGGACCTCGCCGGCCTCTCCTATGTTGCGCATCACGCCGGCTGGGACAGCGTCGCCATCGATGTCGACGACCGGCTGATCTTCAAGTTTCCGCGCCACGACAGCGACCGGACCTCGCTGCGGCGCGAGGCGCGGCTGATCGCGGCGGCGCGGCCGCATGTGAGGCTCGCCATCCCCGATCTGCGCATCGTCGAAGCCGGCATCGTGTTCTCGCGCCACGCCAAGATCCCCGGCGCGCATCTGCTGCCCGAGCACTATGCCGCCCTGCCCGAAATGGCGCGCGAGGTGCTGGCCGCGGACATGGCGCGCTTTTTCGCCGATCTCCACGCCCTCTCCCGCGCGAGGATGGAAGCGGCGGGCGCCCGGCCGGTCGAATGGTACGATTCCGGCACCATCGCCGCCCGTGTCCTGCCGCTGCTCGATCCGCCGCTGCGAAACTGGGCCGAGACGACGCTGGCCGACTGGGGCGCGCTCGGCGCCGATCCCTATGGCGAGGTCTACGGATTCTTCGACGGCCATGGCTGGAACATGGCCTTCGACCATGAGCGGCAGCGCCTCAACGGCGTCTACGACTTCGGCGATTCCGGCATCGCGCCGCTGCACCAGGAATTCGTCTATCCTGGCCTGATCGCTCGCGACCTGATCCAGCGCATCCTGCCGCATTACGAGCGGGAAACCGGCCGCATGATCGACCCGCATCGTGTGATGACGCTGGCGGGCGTGCACCGGCTGTTCGAGGTGGCGCAGCACTACGACGATGCGCCCAACCGTCCGGCCATGCTGGACAGCCTCGCGCAATGGGCACGTACCTGAAACCGGCCTTTGCATCGCCAGCATAGAAATGGCATAATCTGCCAATCGGGGAGGTTTTCATGGTCACGCGCAACGTCGTCATCACCGATCAGCAGGCCGAACTGATCGAAACCCTGATCGCCAACGGCCGCTACCAGAACGCCAGCGAAGTCCTGCGCGCCGGACTGCGGCTGGTCGAGCGCGAGGAGGCGGAGCTAGAGCAGCTGCGCCGGACGCTGATGGACAATGTCGAGGATGCCCGCGCGGGCCGGCTGTCACCGGGCAGCGGTGCCGAGGCCATGGCCCGGGCGCTGGCGACGGCGCGCAAGCGCAATGTTGACGGCTAGGCTGAATCGACATTCACCGCATCCATATTAGCGCGGCTGCGAGTTGGAGGAAGCTGAGGAAGTATGACGCTCGTCGGTCGAAGCGGGTCGCGATGCGTCTGAAGTGCTTGAGCTTGTTGAAG
>JAEWHZ010000048.1 GCA_023387585.1 Pseudomonadota bacterium | reverse complement strand
GCCAACCTCTACGCTCCACACCTCATTCGCAATCCCGCCAGTGAGCCGTTCGAGGCGGACAGTGCCTTCGCCCCAATGCCGGAGTGCTTCCCATCCCATCGCCAACACCTATCATCCAACCGTTCGTTGCTCAGCTTGAGGAGGTGTGATCGCCCGCGATGCGCGCAGCGCGCCCCTCGCCATCCCCCTCCGCCTCGCCTATATACACACCGCCGCCGCAAGCGAGACGTCCGTGACCGTCCCCTTTTCCATCGACCCGCCCCAGCACGATGCCGAAACCGGCATGCTGCGCCTGAGCTATCGGCTCGGCGCGCTCGCCTTCACGGAAGTGCTCGAGCTGCCGCCCGGCCGGCCCGGAACGCCCGAGGCGCAGGCGGCTTTTACGCGGCTGGCCGATCTCACCGCGGTGGTGCTCGGCGTGTCGTATTTCAAGCTGCTGGCGCCGTTCGTCATCAGCGCGCCGCAGATCGCCCTCACCGAGGCGGAGCGCGCTTTCGTGCTCGACGTCTATGAGAACGGGCTCGGCGAGTTCTATGCGCGCAACGAATTGAGCCGTTTCGGCAGGTTGACCCTCGATTTCGCCACCCGCACCGAGGGGCAGGCGCCGCGCCTCGACCTGCCGCGCCGCACGCTGCTGCCCATCGGCGGCGGCAAGGACAGCCTGGTGTCGGTCGCGCTGCTGGAAGCGGCCGGCGAGCCGTTTTCGCCCTTCGCCGTCAATCCCAAGGGACCGATCCTCGGCTCGGTCGAGGCCATCGGCACAGAGCCGGTCTATGTGCGGCGCACGCTCGATGCGGAGATGATCCGCCTGTCGCAAGAGCCCGGCTATTACAACGGACACGTGCCCTCGACGGCCATCAATTCGATGATCGCCGCGCTCGTCGCCCTCATCGCCGGCTATGACCGCATCGTCCTCTCCAACGAGCGCTCGGCCAGCGAGGGCAATGTGCTGTTCGACGGGCGCGAGGCCAATCACCAGCATTCCAAATCGCTCGATTTCGAGGCCCGTATCGCCGGCGTGCTGGCGGCGGCCACCGGCGGGGCGCTCGACTATTTTTCGCTGCTGCGCCCGTTCTCCGAAGCGCGCATCGCGGGGTTTTTCGCGCGCCAGACGCGGTTCGACCGGGTTTTTTCCAGCTGCAACCGCAATTTCCGCCTGTCGGGCCATGACGGGAAGCTGTGGTGCGGCAATTGCCCGAAATGCCATTTCGTCTTCCTGATCTTCGCGCCGGTGATGGACAAGGCGCGGCTGGTGTCGATTTTCGGCAAGGATCTGCTCGACGAGCCCGACAACATCGCGCCCTATCGCGAACTGGCCGGCCTTGCCGGGCAAAAGCCGTGGGAATGCGTGGGCGAAATCCTCGAGGCCGCCGCCTGCATCGACCAACTCTCCCGCCACCCCGACTGGTGCGACAGCGCCGTGATCGCCGCCCTGGCGCCCGATCTCGAGGCGCAATATGGCCGCGCCACGCTCGATGCCGCCTGGGCCGAGCTGATGACCGACACCGAGCATGCGGCCATTCCGGCCGATCTCGCCCGCGCCGTCGCCGCGGCGGCCGCCAATGGCTGAGCTGCCGGTCGTCCTTTACGGCGCCGGGCGCGAGGCCGTGTCGACGCGCCGCTTCCTCGCGGCGCGCCGGCCGGATCGAAAAATGTTCGTCACCGTCGATTCCGGCCCAGCCGAACTGCCGGACACGGAGGCGCTGTCACCCGAAGCGCTCGATGCCGCCATCGCGGCGAAAAGCATCTCCCTGATCGTCAAGAGCCCCGGCGTATCGCTCTACAAGCCGGTCTTCGCCGCCGCCCGCGCCGCTGGCATTCCGGTCACCTCCAACCTCAACCTCTGGGCCGGGACCTATCGCGCCGGGCGCCGCGTCATCGCCATCTCGGGCACCAAGGGCAAGTCGACCACCGCCACGCTCGTCCATCTGATGCTGGTCGAATCCGGTGTCGATGCCGGGCTGGCCGGCAATGTCGGCGTCGCCCCGCTCGACATCGCCGGCCGGCACCAGACCGTCATTTTCGAGCTGTCGAGCTACCAAACCGCCGACATGGATTTTTTGCCCGATATCGCCGGGCTCACCAACCTCTCGCCCGAGCATGTCGACTGGCACGGCAGCGTCGAGCGCTATTATCAGGACAAGCTCAATCTGTTCGCCCGCCCCGGCCCGGTGCATATCGGGCTCGGCCGGCCGGCAGAGAGCGATGGGCGCGTGATGGCGGCGGTGGGCGATCCGGCGCGGCTGCTGCCGCAGCTCGACGGGGCGCTGGTGGAGGAGATCGACGCCGCCATGGCCGGCTCGCGCCTCAAGGGCGCGCATAATCGCGACAACGCTCTGCTCGCGGCCCGGCTCGCCATCGCCGCCGGTGCCAGCGCCGAGGGGATCGCCGCCGGTATCGCCCGCTTCGCCCCCTTGCCGCATCGGCTAGAGGAGCATGCGATCGGAGGGAAGATTTTCGTCGACGATTCGATCTCGACCACGCCCGAGGCCACCAAGGCCGCTTTGGCCGCTTATGCCGGGCGGCGCATCGCGCTGATCCTTGGCGGGCATGAGCGGGCGCAGGATTACGCCGATCTGATCGCCCGTCTCGGCCCCGCCGGCGTCACCACGGTCATCGGCCTGCCGGTCACCGGCGAGCGGGCCATCGCGGCGCTGGCGAACCGTCTCGACGTCGTCGCCGAGATGGCGCCCGATCTCACCGCCGCCATGGCGCGGCTCGCAGAACTGGGGGATCGGTTCGACACGCTGATCCTGTCGCCCGGCGCGCCGTCCTACAACCAGTTCAGGAATTTCGAGGAGCGCGGCAAACGCTTCGTTTCGCTGGCGCGCGCGCTGTTCGGATAACAGTCTTTGTTGGTCGCGTTTCCGAACCGCAAAAGTGGTAGCCACTTTTGCTGGAAACGCTCAGTTCTTCCGTTCAGGCAGCTTCTTGCGCTTGGTGCTGGCAAAATCCTCGAGCTGCTTTTCGCTCATGCTGTCATACATGTCGCGCGAGGCGCCCTTGAGGTCCTTGCGTTTGGCGTCGCCGCGCTTGGCGGCAAGGGCCGCGCCGGCGGCCTTCTGCTGGGCTTTCGATTGAGCGGGCATGGGTGCGGCCCTCCGATGAGGTGTCGAGCCCGGAAAACGGCGCAGGGCCGGCTCAGTTGCCGTTCTGGTTGATCACTTTGTGCGACAGGCCGCGCAGAATGGTCAGCACCAGCAGCGCCAGCGCCGTCACCGCGCCGGCCAGCAGATAGTGGCCCAGCGCGCAGGCGACGCCGATGGCGCCCGCCATCCACATGCCGGCACCGGTGGTCAGCCCATGCACGCCCGCCCCGCGCCGAAAAATGGCGCCGGCGCCGAGAAAGGCGATGCCGGCGGTCACCGCTTCG
>JAEWHZ010000029.1 GCA_023387585.1 Pseudomonadota bacterium | reverse complement strand
CGAGGTTGTACATGCCCATGGCGATGCCGGCGCCGGGCGCGTCGAACACCTCGTGCTCGATGGTGGTGCCGTCCTCGCCGACGAACTTCATCGTCAGCTTGCCCTTGCCGGGGAACTTGAAATCGGTGGCGCGGTACTGGTCGCCGAAGGCGTGGCGGCCGACGATGATCGGCTGGGTCCAGCCGGGGACGAGCCGGGGCACGTTGCGGCAGATGATGGGCTCGCGGAAGATGACGCCGCCGAGAATGTTGCGGATGGTGCCGTTGGGCGAGCGCCACATCTTCTTGAGGCCGAATTCCTCGACGCGGGCCTCGTCGGGCGTGATGGTGGCGCATTTGATGCCGACGCCGTGCTTCCTGATGGCGTTGGCGGAATCAATGGTCACCTGGTCGTCGGTGGCGTCGCGGTTCTCGACGGAAAGATCGTAATACTCGATCGGCAGGTCGAGATAGGGATGGATGAGCTTGTCCTTGATCGCCTGCCAGATGATCCGGGTCATCTCGTCGCCATCGAGATCCACGACGGGGTTGGCGACCTTGATCTTGCTCATGTGGCAGGCTCCTCGAACATTTGATGGGTTTGGCGCTGCCTATAGCATCGTGCGCTGCGCGCGCAAAGCATGGCCGGGCATGGGGGCTTGCCGGATGGCGAGAGGGGCGGCCGGCGCGGCGGAGGGGCCGGGCCGAGTTTATTCGTCGCAGGTCGCCCGGCGGGCGGAACCGGGGCGAGTCCGGGGCGTTCCCGACATAGCGTGTTCCACGCGTGCGGGGAGAGGTCGTCATGGCATCGTCGATACCATTCGAGACGGAGCGGCTGGTCCTTCGGCCGTTCGAGCGCGGCGATTTCGAGGCGCTGTGCGCCTATCAGACCCAGCCGCAGATGCAGCGCTATCTGGCGCGGGCGGTGCGCGACGCCAGCGATGTCCGGGCCGGGCTCGATCTGATGCGCCGGCAGGTGTCGCTGCAGCGGCCCGGCGATACGCTGGCGCTGGCCATGGTGCGGCGGCGGGGCCGGGTGCTGGTGGGACAGGCGACGCTGCGCTGGGCGGACGCGACGGCGGGGCAGGGCGAAATCCGCTTCTGCATAGATCCGGCGCATGCCGGCCAGGGCTATGCCACCGAGGCGGTGGCGGGGCTGCTGGACCTCGCGTTCGAGGGTTTTCGCATGCATCGCGTGTTTGCGCGCTGCGACGGGCGCAACACCGGCGCCGCGCGGCTGTTGCAGAAGCTCGGCATGCGGCTCGAGGCGCATTATCGCGAACACGCGCTGTTCCAGGGCGAGTGGGACGAGGAGCTGCATTTCGCCATGCTCGACCGCGAATGGCGCCGCTCGACCAAGGTGCGCGAGCTGAGCCTGCATCCGCGGGTGGCGTGAAGGCGGCTTTCGCGCGCGCCCTGCTTAGGTTAAAGCCGGCCGATGGCCGGCACCGACTCCTCGCGCGAACTCAGCTTTCATCCCAGCCCCGCAATCGTGCTCGTCGAGCCGCAGCTGGGGGAGAATATCGGCGCGGCGGCGCGGGCCATGGCCAATTTCGGGCTGTGGGATCTGCGGCTGGTGAAACCGCGCGACGGCTGGCCGAACGAGAAGGCGGTGGCCAACGCCTCGAAGGCGCATCACGTGATCGAGCGGGTGCGGGTGTTCGACACGCTCGAGGCGGCGATCGGCGATCTCAACCTGGTGCTGGCGACCACGGCGCGCTCGCGCGATCTGCGCAAACAGGTGCTGGGGCCGGAGGCGGCCTGCCGGCAGGTGTCCGGGCATATCGCTTCGGGCGAGAAGGCGGGCATATTGTTCGGGCGCGAGAAATGGGGACTGCTCAACCCCGAGGTGGCGTTGGCGGACGCTATCGTGACACTGCCTGTGGAGCCGGCCTTCGCCTCGCTCAACATCGCCCAGGCGGTGCTGCTGATCGCTTATGAATGGCGGCGCCAGAGCGGGCTGGCGGCGGAGCTGCCGTTCGGGGACGGGCTCGAGGCGCCGGCGGACCGGGCGGAGATGGCGGGGCTGTTCGAGCATCTCGAGACGACGCTCGACCGCTCGGGGTTCTTCACGACGCCCGACAAGCGCCCGGCCATGGTCACCAATCTGCGCACCATGCTGGTGCGGGCCCGGTTCACGGCGCAGGAGGTGCGCACGTTTCGCGGGGTGATCTCGTCGATCGACCGCGTGCATGAGCGGGTGCGCGAAAAAAGGGCGAAGCGGGAGGAGTAGGGCCCCGCATTTTCCGCTTTGACGACTCCGCGGCGGCGTGGCAATGGCGGAGCACCATGTTCGCCGCCGCGCCGGGCCCGAAGGATCAACGGGCCTTCACCTATATCGGTTTTCGGTATTTCTGGATCACGACGCTGCTCGTCAGCTTCGCGGTGCAGATCATGTCGGTTTCGATCGGCTGGCAGATCTACGACACGACGCAGAACGCGCTGCTGCTCGGGCTGGTCGGGCTGTGCCTGTTCGCGCCGGCGCTTTTGCTGATCCTGGTCACCGGGCTGGCGGCGGACCGGTTCAACCGGCGGGTGATCATGCGCATCTGCCTGGGGCTCGAACTGGTTTGCGCCGCATCGTTCTTCATGCTGGCCGGGACCGGGGCCGAGCATATCTGGATGATCTTTCCGGTGCTGGTGCTGCTCGGCATCGCACGGGCCTTCTGGGGGCCGGCGGCGCAGTCGCTGGCGCCGAACCTGGTGCCGCCGCAGGCGCTGGCCAATGCCATCACGGTGAACGCCTCGGCGTGGCAGTTCTCCTCGATCATGGGGCCGGTGGCGGGCGGGCTGCTCTACGGCATCGACCCGCATGTGGCCTATGCGACGGCCGGCGTGCTGCTGGTGACGGCGATCGTGTGCGTGTCGCTGATCCCCAAGCCGGCACAGCACGGCATGGGCCAGGCGACCAGCCTCGAGACCATGCTGGGCGGGTTCCGCTACATCTTTTCCAACAAGGTGGTGCTGGGCGCCATCTCGCTCGACATGTTCGCGGTGCTGATGGGCGGGGCGGTGGCGCTGCTGCCGGTCTATGCGCGCGACATCCTCAACGCCGGGCCGACCGAGCTCGGCTTCCTGCGCGCGGGGCCGGGCATCGGGGCGCTGGCCATGGCGTTCTTTTTGATGCGCTTCCCGGTGCGCGACCATGCCGGGCGCATATTGTTCCTGTTCGTGGGGCTGTTCGGCGCCTTCACGGTGCTGTTCGGGCTGTCGACCAATGTGTGGCTGAGCGTTTTCGCGCTGGCGCTGGTGGGCGCCTCGGACATGGTGAGCGTGACCATACGCGAGACCATCATGCAGCTGTGGACGCCCGAACA
>JAEWHZ010000025.1 GCA_023387585.1 Pseudomonadota bacterium | reverse complement strand
CGCACCTTCTCGGCCCGGGCGCTGCGCGCCACCGGCTACGAGGTGTTCGAGGCCGAGGGCGGCGAGGAGGCGATCGAGGTGCTCGAGGAGCTCGACTACAAGATCGACCTGATGATCTCCGACGTGGTGATGCCGGAAATGGACGGGCCGACGCTGCTGCGCGAGATCCGGGGCCGGATGCCCGACCTCAAGGTCATCTTCGTGTCCGGTTATGCCGAGGAAAGCGTAAGGCGCGACCTGGCCGACGACCAGAGCGTCGATTTCCTGCCCAAGCCGTATTCGCTCGACCAGATCAACAGCAGGGTGAAAGAGGTTCTCGGCCGGCTCGATGATGCAGGCGGCGATAACCCTGTTGTATAGGTAACGCGCCCAAGGGTTGACCCGCCGCACGGCAAAGCGCCTAATCAGACGGCAACTCAGTCCGGGTGCCTCATGAAGAGTTTTACCGCGCGCAGCTTCTCGACCACGCAGGCGGAACTGCCGGAATCCATTCTCGCCCAACTCAAGTCCGACCCGCTGGCCCTGTTCACGGACTTCCAGTGGTTCCTGTATCAGGGGCGGGACACGGTCTTCTTCACGGCCTTCACCGCACGCGCCTACGATGCGGGCGAATTGCGCGGCATGGTGCGCGAGATGGTGCACCTCGCGCCGCAGCTCACGCATGGCTTCGTCGGGGGATTGCCGAGCGAGCCGCTGAGCGAGGCGCAGATCGAGGCGGTCATTTCGGTGGAAACGGTCGACAGCCTCGAAGGCTTTCCCGACAAATGGATCGGCACCTCGGACGATCTGTTCGACGTGCCGGGCGTGCCGATGTTCCGGCTGATGGTCGCGAACCTCGCCGGCGGACCCGATGGCGAGGGAAGGGCGGGGGTTCTGCAGGTGCGCGCCGCACACTGCCTGCTCGAAGGCTCGGATTCGGCGCTGCTGACGCGCTCGCAGCCCGCGGGGCACGGGTTGCTCAAGAACCGGCAGAACAAGGTCGGCCTGCTGCACCGGATCGGCGGCATGCTGGGCGCCTTCTCGATGACGGCGGTGCATCTGTTCTTCGCCCATCTGCTGTCGCCGCCGGAAAAGCAGCTGCATCCGCGCACCGTGGCGATCCAGCGCCGGCGGCTGCGCGACCTGGCGCTCAAGCTCGGCGTACGCCAGCGCGCGCTCTATTTCGCACTGGTGGCCCATGCGCTGAACGGGCCCGACAAGGTGATGAGCGCCAAGGCGATCAGCGCCGCCTATACGATGATCGGCGGGCTGCGCAACGATGTCGACGACGACTTTTTCCGCGTGCGCACGATCGAGGCCAAGTTCGCCTATAGCGAGGATTTCATCGCCTTCGTCGAGGACGTCGACCGCACCGTGGCCAAGATCGAGGAGCGCGACGTCTCCAAGCTGCAGATGACGATCCTCGCCATGTTCGGCATGCATCGCAAGCTGCACCGCATCGCGCCGTGGATTCACGGCCCGCGCTTCTGGCGCTTTTCGGGCAACATGCATCTCGTGCTGACGCTGGTGCCGCCGCACCGCATCAACGGGGCGCTGACCCAGGGCATGGTCGAGCCGATCTTTTGCGGCGCCTTCCACCCCTCGGTGAATATCTGCACCTTCTGCCCCGGGCGCGAATATGTGACGTTCAACTTCACCGGCGAGGAAAAGCTGGCGCATGGCGTGGCCCGCATCGAACCGCTGATCGCTGAGCTCGAGAAAGTCTTAAGCGCGCCGGAGCCTGAAGCTTCTCCGGTTCTGATCCAGTCAGAACAGGAGCTTTAGGTCGTTTCATGCAGAGCTTGAAACGCCTGCGAACGCGCTTCTCAAAACCATTAACGGGCATCTCCGCATGCGCGGGATGACTCGTGGAAAATCGGGCATCACGCCGACAGAGGCAGTCACCGTTTCGGATGAACGGTGAAACGCTCTAAGACGACCTGTCGCGTTCCCGAACCGCAAAAGTGGTATCAACTTTTTGCTGAAAACGTGCCGGTGGGGTTTGAGGGCGCACCCGCTCAGGCTGCAACCGACAAACGCAGCCCGAGTGCCTTCAGAACCTTGGCGACGGTTGCGAATTCGGGATTACCTTCCGGCGAAAGGGCTTTGTAGAGATTGGCACGGCCAAGGCCGGTCGCCTCCGCGATCTCGGTCATCCCTTTTGAACGGGCGATATCGCCGAGCGCCGCCTTCAGCAGATCGGGATCGCCATCCTCCAGAACGGCATCGAGATAGGTCGCGATATGTTCCTTCGTGACCAGCATGTCAGCCGCATCCCAGCGGCGTGTCTTTTCGGTCATGGCGTTCTCACTCTACATCTCGTGCCAATTCGAGGGCGCGGGCAATGTCGCGGTCCTGCCGCCGCTTGTCGCCGCCATGGAGCAGGATCACGATCGTTTCCCCGCGGCGAATGAAATACACCCGATAGCCAGGGCCATAGTCGATCCGCATTTCGGACACGCCTTCGCCGACCGGCTTCACATCGCCTGGATTGCCGAGCGAAAGACGACGGATGCGAACGATAATGCGGGCACGGGCATGCTGATCCCGCAACTGCGAAAACCACGTCGCGAAAACCTCGGTCTGCCGAACCTCGATCAAGGCATTGTCTCGCACAAAAGACAATTCGTCAAGAAACGCGTGGCTTCAAGGCCAGGATGCGTACGTTCCGATTGCATCGGAACGTGCACTCTTGAGTCTTATCGGCGCATCGGATTTACCGAAACCGCTTCGCGCTTTTCGATCGGATTTTCTAGACCGTGCCGCCGCCGGGCAGCGGGGTGCCGCGGGCGAGCAGGTTTTCGCTGGCGAGGCGGGACCAGAGCTCGGAGGGAATGGGAGTAGTCCACCACGAGACGATCTCGTCGAGCTCGGCCGGGGTGCGCGGGCCGGGCAGGACGTTGCACACGGCCGGATGGGCGAGGGGGAATTGCAGCGCCGCCGCCGGCATGGGCACGCCGACATCGCGGCAGGCCAGCTCGATGCGTTTGACGCGCTCGACGATTTCTGCCGGGGCCTTGGCATAGTTCCAGGTGTTGCCGCCGACGAGGATGCCGGAATTGAACGGGCCGCCAATGACGACGGAGGAACCGCGCGCAAGGCAGGTTTCGAGGAAGGGCGAAAGCGAGGTCTGCTCGAGCAGGGTGTAGCGGCCGGCGAGCAGGAACACGTCCCAGTCGCCGAGCGCGAAGGCGTCCATCAGCACCTCCCACTCGTTGACGCCCAGGCCGATCGCCTTGACCACGCCTTCGTCGCGCAGCTTGCGCAGGGCGCGATAGCCGCTGTCGGCGAGCTGCGCCCACAGGCGGGAATTTTCCTGTTCGCCATGGGTGGCGAGGCCGATATCGTGCACGTAGAGGATGTCGATGCGGTCGAGCCCGAGGCGCTGCATGCTGTCCTCGACGGAGCGCATGATGGCCTCGTAGGTGTAGTCGAAGTGCTGGTCGAAGGCGAAGGGGTCGGCCCAGGTGTGCGGCTTCGCGCGGCCTTCGGGGCCGAAGGGGCGCAGCAGGCGGCCGACCTTGGTCGACAGCA
>JAEWHZ010000023.1 GCA_023387585.1 Pseudomonadota bacterium | reverse complement strand
AAATACGCTGCAGATCGACGCCCATCTCCACCGGCAGCACAAGCTGCCCCGTAACGCCGGATGGAGCGCCCGACCGTCTCCGACACCAACCGGATTCCTGAATCCATCGAATGGGAGGATACTCTTGATCAAGAACCTGCTCGCAACCGGCGTCTGCCTCGCCGGGCTGCTCGCGGCCAGTCCTGCGGTTTACGCCCAGACGCCGCCCAACATGCTGGTCATCGGCACCAACCTGACCGGCATCCGCACCTTCGATCCGGCCGACAACAACGCCCGGACTGCCTCGGAGCTGATCACCAACGTCTATGACACGCTGGTCATGATCACCGCCGACGATCTGCAGACGCTCAAGCCGATGCTGGCGACCGACTGGACCACCTCCGAGGATGGCCGGCTGATCACCATGACGCTGCGCGACGACGTGCAATTCCATTCGGGCAACCCGCTGACCGCCGAGGACGCCGCCTGGTCGCTGCGCCGCGTCATCAAGCTCGGCCAGGTCGGCTCGACCGACTTCGCGCTGTGGGGCTTCACCGACGACAATGTCGACGAGCTGATCCGCGCCGTCGACGCCACCACCCTCGAGATCGAGCTGCCCGAGCCGGTCAATGTCGATCTGGTGCTCTATTCGCTGGCCGGCGCCTCGCTCGGCATCATCGATTCCCAGACCGCGCTGCAGCACGAGGCCAATGACGATCTGGGCGGAACCTGGCTCGCCGCCAACCCGGCCGGCACCGGCCCATTCCGCCTCGCCCAGTGGCGGCCGAACGACATCGCCATGTTCGATGCCAATCCCGACTACTGGGACGGCGCCCCGGCCATGCAGCGCGTCGCCGTGCGGCATATCCCGGAATCGGGCAATCTGCGTCTCCAGCTCCAGGCCGGCGACGTCGATATCGGCCACTATGTGGCAGCCGGCGACCTCGAGGCTCTCGAGAACGATGCCAATATCGTCATCGACAACGTGCCCGGCCTCGGCTTCTACTATGTCGCGCTCAACCAGAAGGATGAGGACCTGGCCAATCCGCTGGTGCGCCGCGCCTTCCAGCATGCGTTCGACTGGGAGGCCATCCAGGGCAACATCATGAAATATACCGGCTTCCCCTGGAACTCGATGATCCCGCGCGGCATGGCGGGTGCGCCCGAGGATGCCACCGACCGGCACACCTACGATCCCGAGCTCGCCTGCGAGCTGCTGGCCGAGGCCGGCTATCCCGACGGCCTGCAGAAGGTTCTCAACCCGGCCGGCGCCGCCCATCTGGCCTGGACCGAGGCCCTTCAGGCCAGCGCCCGCGAAGCGTGCTTCGACCTCGAGCTGGTTCCCGGCGAATTCACGCCCGCCTTCCGCGAGCGCAACTTCTCCGTCCTGACCGGCAATTCGGGCGCCCGCCTGCCGGACCCGTTCGGGGTCGCCACCCAATATGCCTACAACCCGGACAACTCCGACGAGGCGCGGCTGGGCAGCTATTACCTGTGGCGCGTCAGCCAGCAGTCGGATGCGCTCAACGAGCTGGTCGACCGCTCAATGACCGAGCTCGACTCCGACGTGCGCACGGAAATCTTCGCCGAGATGGACCAGCAGTTCTACGAGATGGACCCTGCCCTGGTCATCTTCTTCCAGCGCACCGACCCCTATGTGATCCGCACCAACGTCCACGGCTATGAGGGTCACACCACCTGGTCGACCCGCTGGCATTCGGTCACGAAGGACTAGCCGGTGTCGGTTGTCTCCGCACGCACCGGGGACGGCTCGCCGAAAGGCGGGCCGTCCCTTGCGCGCCGGCGGCGCCTGCGCCGTCTGGCCGGGCGCGTCGTCGCCATCGCCACGACGCTGCTCGGCCTGCTGGCGCTCACCTTCTTCATGGGGCGCCTGCTGCCCGCCGATCCGGTCCTCGCCATCACCGGGCCCGAGGTCTCGCGGGCGGTCTATGATCGCGTCTTTCTCCAGCTCGGCCTCGACCAGCCGATCTGGATCCAGTTCCTGAGCTATGTGGGCAATGTGCTGCGCGGCGACCTCGGCGTCTCCGCCATCAGCGGCCAGCCCGTGCTGCGCGACCTGATGACCATCTTCCCCGCCACCATCGAGCTGGCGATCATCGCGCTCATCGTCGGGGTCGGACTCGGCGTACCGCTCGGCATCACCGCCGCCGTCAACCGCGGCAAGCTCATCGACCACATCGCGCGTATCGTCGGGCTCGCCGGCAACTCCATCCCCACCTTCTGGATGGGGCTGATGGCGCTGTTCGTCTTTTACGGGCAGTTGCGCTGGGTTGGCGCTTCGGGGCGCGTCGGCATCTTCTACGAGGGCCTGACCACGCCGATCACCGGCTTCCTGCTGCTCGATTCCGCCGTTCAGGGTCAGTGGGACGTGTTCCGCTCCGCCCTCAACCACATCATCCTGCCCGGCACCATCCTGGGCTATTTCTCGGTCGCCTATATCAGCCGCATGACGCGCAGCTTCATGCTCGAGCAGCTCAGCCAGGAATACATCATCACGGCGCGCGCCAAGGGGCTGGGCAAGCCCAAGGTCGTCTGGCGCCATGCCTTCCGCAATATCCGCGTGCAGCTTCTCACCGTGGTGGCGCTCACCTTCGGCGGGCTGCTCGACGGGGCGGTGCTCATCGAAACCGTGTTCAGCTGGCCCGGCATCGGCCAGTACCTGACGCGCGGATTGCAGATGAACGACATGAACGTCGTCATGGGCGCCGTATTGCTGATCGGCATCGTCTTCCTGGTCATCAACCTCATCTCCGACATCCTGTACCGGATCCTCGATCCGAGAACGGTGGACAAGTGACACATCCCGCCACACAGACCCTCCGGAGCGGAAGCGGCCCCCGCGCCTGGCTCACCGCCCCCGAACCCAAGGGCGCCGGGCAGGCGCTGGCCCAGCAGATCTATCAGGGCTGGCTGCGCTTCTGCAGCCATCCGCTCGGCCTCGCCGGGCTGTTCATGATCCTGATTCTGATCTTCATCGCCATCGCCGCGCCGATCATGACGCCCTACGATCCGATCGCGCAGGACCTGTCGCGCCGCCTGCAGCCGCCCTCGGCCGAGCATTGGCTGGGCACGGACAATTACGGGCGCGACGTCTATACGCGCATCATCTACGGCGCCCGCACCACGCTGCACATCGTCATGCTGGTCACGGTGATCGTCGCTCCCATCGGGCTGCTGATCGGCACCTGCTCGGGCTATTTCGGCGGCATCGTCGACGAGATCCTGATGCGCGTCACCGACATCTTCCTGTCCTTTCCGGGGCTGGTTCTGGCGCTCGGCTTCGCCGCCGCCCTCGGGCCGGGTATCACCAACGCCATCATCGCCATCGCCCTCACCGCCTGGCCGCCCATCGCGCGCCTGGCGCGGGCGGAAACGCTCACTCTGCGACAGTCGGACTATATCGCCGCGGTGCGCCTGCAAGGCGCCACGGCGCCCTCGATCATCCTGCGCCACATCCTGCCCATGTGCGTGCCCTCGGTCATCGTGCGCGTCACGCTGAACATGGCGGGCATCATCCTCACCGCGGCCGGGCTCGGCTTTCTCGGCCTCGGCGCGCAGCCGCCGCACCCCGAATGGGGCTCGATGGCCGCCACGGGCCGCGAGTTCATGATCGACAGCCCCTGGGTCATCGCGGCCCCGGGCATCGCCATCGCCGTGGTCAGCCTCGCCTTCAACCTGTTCGGCGATGCGCTGCGCGACGTGCTCGATCCCAGGGGGGGCGAATGAGCGAGACACTGCTCGACATAGCCGGCCTCGAGGTCGGATTCGGACATTCCGAGGTCAAGGCCGTGCGCGGCGTCAGCTTCACGCTGGGGCGCGAGAAGCTCGGCATCGTCGGGGAATCGGGCTCCGGCAAGTCCACGGTGGGGCGGGCCATCATGCGCCTGCTACCGCCCACCGCCCGCATCGGCGCCGACCATATGCGCTTCGGCGACATCGACCTGCTGCGCGCCAGCGAACGCGAGATGATGACCATTCGCGGCCGCCGCATCGGGCTGATCCTTCAGGACCCGAAATATTCGCTCAACCCCGTCATGCGCGTGGGCGAGCAGATATCGGAAGCCTATGAGCTGCATTTCGGCCGCCAGGGCGGCGCCGGGGCGGCGCGGCAGAAGGCGCTCGACATGCTGGCCGCGGTACAGATCCGCGATCCCGAGCGCGTCGCTGACTTCTACCCGCACGAGGTGTCGGGCGGCATGGGGCAGCGCATCATGATCGCCATGATGCTGATCGCCGAGCCCGAGGTGCTGATCGCCGACGAGCCGACCTCGGCCCTCGACGTGACCGTCCGGCTCGAGGTCCTGGCCCTGCTCGACGAG